>DASTOZ010000537.1:0-4693 GCA_035762365.1 Pyrinomonadaceae bacterium
AAAGACGGTGACGTTTGCTGGGTCGCTCCAGGCAGCTCGAAATGCTGGGCCGTGCAGTCGTCGGATCTCGTTCCGGTGATGGTGGCGATTGGCGCGAAACTTCGTTTCGCATCAACGCTCGGCGAACGCGTCGTCGATGCCGCGGGTTTGTACAACGACGACGGGATCGACTATCTGCGCAAGCGTCCGGACGAACTGCTCATAGACGTCCAACTGCCACCGACAAACGGCTGGCGCGCGTCGTATCAAAAACTCCGCCGCCGTGGCGCGTTTGATTTTCCCGTGCTCGGCGTTGCGGCGTGGATCAAGACCGATCGGGCAACTGTCACCGACGCCAAAATCGTGCTCGGCGCGATCGCGCCGTCGCCTGTCGAGATCAAGGAAGCAGCAGCGGCACTCACCGGCCAACCGCTTGACGAAGAACGGATCCAAGCCGCAGCCGAAGCTGCGTACGTCAAAGCGCGTCCTCTCGACAACACCGACTTCGTTTACCAGTGGCGCAAACAGATGGCGCGGCAATACACGCTGCGCGCCCTTCGCGATCTTCAGCAATAAACCGTGAATCAGGTGGCAGCAATCCTTCTGGCGGCGGGAAAATCGCGCCGCATGGGAGCGTTCAAACCGCTGCTGCCGTTCGGCGACAAAACCGTCATCCAATCCTGCATAGACTACCTTCGCGACGGCGGGATTGATCAGATCGTTGTGGTGCTCGGACATCGCGCGGATGAAATCCGTGTTCTTAAGGATGTCCAAATCGCGATCAACCCCGATCCAGACTCGGAAATGGGCGCCTCAGTCGCCGCCGGAGTTCAGGCGCTTCCCGCCACCGCGACAGCAGTCGTAATCGCGCTCGTCGATCATCCCGCCGTTCCCGCAAGCATCGTCTCAGCGCTCATCGAAGCATGGCAGCAGGGCGATGCAAAGATCGTCATACCGACCTGGCAAGGTCGCGGCGGACATCCTGTCCTGATAGATCTAAGCTTCCGAAACCACCTCGAAAATCTCCGCCATCCGACCTCCGGTGGTCTACGCCAACTGTTCCAAACACACGCCTCCGACACCAAACGCCTTCCCGTCGACTCCCCGTTCGTTGCTCGCGACATGGATACGTGGGATGATTACCTCGCACTTTACGAGGAGGCATTCGGGTACCCGCCTCCCGCACGTTAAAACACGACCAACGTAACTTCAGGCAACCTCATCTAAAACAGCGTCGAACGCCTGATTTTTCGGCGCGCGGCGAAGGAGAAGAAATGGTTCGTGGCTATCAATACCGGCCCATTGCGGGACCGCAAAAATGGTTCCTGGCGGGCATTCTCGTGGCGCTGTTAACCACCGCGGCCGTCGGTCAAAACCGTGTGGATTTCTCGCTGCGCTCAATCGACGGACAGACCGTCACGTCTGACAGTCTGCGCGGCGAAGTGGTGGTCCTCGCGTTCGGCGCGTCCTGGCTGCCGCTGTCAAAGACCCAACTGCAAGGCGTCAGGAAACTAGCCGACGAGTACAGCAAACGGGGCGTGGTCGTTTACTGGGTGAGCACCGAATCGGAAGATCCAAAGTCCAAGAACCACGTCACCGATCCGCAACTGAGAGCGTTCTCGCAAAAGTATGGTTTGAACGTGACTGTGCTGCGCGATCCCGATGGCGTAGTGTCGAAGAAGTTTGGCGTGGACCAACTGCCGTCGATCGTGATTCTCGACAAAGAGGGCAACATTTCCGGCACTCCGATTGGCGGCCTCGATCCTCAGGGTAATCTCGCCGCCCAACTGGCGCCGCGACTCGATAAGCTGCTCTAATCAGGCCTGCATGACATTTACAGTGATCAACCCGGAGTCGCTCGGAGCGCCCAGGGGATACTCAAACGGATTGCTTGCCGAGGCAGGTGGTCGACTGCTCTTCATCGCGGGACAGATCGCGTGGAATGAGCGGCACGAGATCGTCAGCGATGACTTCGTCGAACAGTTCGACAAGGCGCTCGGAAATGTGATCGCGGTTGTGAATGAAGCCCGCGGCAAGTCATCCGACGTTGCGCGGCTCATAATTTACGTCACGAACAAGAACGAGTACCGCGAGCGAACGCGAGAAGTCGGCGAGCGGTATCGAAAACATATGGGCAAACATTTTCCGGCGATGGTGTTGGTCCAGGTCGCGGGTTTGTTGGACGACGCGGCAAAGGTGGAGATCGAAGGAATCGCGGTGTTGGCTCTGTGAATATCGCATGAAGCAGCCAACAACTTTTCTTTACGACCAGGACCAACAAGGCATTGCAACGATCACGCTCAATCGTCCCGAGCGTCTCAACGCGCTGACGTTTGAAGTCTATCGCGAGCTGACGGACCTGTTTGCCGCGCTGCGCGACGAAAAGGACGTTCGCTGCGTTGTGATCACGGGTGCTGGTCGAGCGTTCTGTTCCGGCGGCGACGTGCACGACATCATCGGCGAGCTCTTCAGTTGCAACATGGAAGGCCTGCTCGAGTTCACGCGCATGACGTGCGAGCTCGTGAATAACATTCGTGTCCTGCCGAAGCCGGTAATCGCGAGTCTGAACGGCACGACCGCAGGCGCGGGCGCATGCATCGCGCTTGCTTCCGACATTCGCATCGCGAGCGAAGCGGCAAAGATCGCATTCCTGTTCGTGAAGGTCGGTTTATCAGGCGCGGACATGGGCGCCGCCTACTTGCTGCCGCGCGTCGTCGGTCTGGCGAAGGCCACTGAGCTCCTTTACACCGGCGATTTCATCAGCGCCGCCGAAGCCGAACGCATCGGTCTGTATAACCGCGTCGTCGCACCGGCGGAGCTGGCTAACGCGACGCGCGAGTTTGCGCTGCGATTGGCACGTGGTCCGGCGTTCGCGTTGGCGAAAACGAAAGAGATGCTGAATCGCGAGCTCAACATGAATCTCGAAACGGCACTCGAGTGCGAAGCGCAGGCACAAGCCATCTGCATGCAGCATCCCGATTATCGCGAAGCCTACGAGGCGTTTGTGAACAAGCGAGATCCTAAGTTTAAATAGCGCCTGATGGATCCGCTGATAGCTCAACTTCCCTTCTTCAATCCCGAACACCGCAGTCTCGCAAACACCGTCGCTACTTTCGTCGAACAGGAGATCGAGCCGCACGCGGGCGTCGAAGACGACGTCGACGGTCTTGCGCGACATTTCGTCAACGTCCTGGCCCAGAATGAGCTGCTGCGATACTCGGTCGCGATGTCCCAACTTGACGTCCGCTCGCTGTGTTTGATTCGCGAAGCGCTCTCATACTCTTCCGCGCTCGCGGATCTCGCGTTCGTCATGCAGGGACTCGGCACGTACGCCATCGCCAAAGCCGCGCCGGGTCACGTTCGGGATTTCTGGCTCTCGCGCGCACTACAGGGCAAGGCGATCGCGGCGTTCGCGTTGACCGAACCCGAAGCTGGATCCGACGTCGCCGCCATTCAAACGACGGCGCGCCGCGACGGTGAAACATACGTCATCGACGGTCGCAAGCGGTTCATTTCGAACGCCGGTATCGCCGATTTCTACACCGTGTTTGCGCGCACCGGAACGCGCGCCGACGGACGCGCAGAGCTGTCTGCATTTGTTGTCGGTTCGAAGATGCAGGGTTTCAGTGTTGTCGAACGGACGCCGTTGATCGCGCCGCATCCGATCGGTGAGATCGCGTTCGAAGGTTGTCGCGTGCCTGCTGAAGACATGGTCGGGAAAGAAGGCGACGGTTTCGTGCTTGCGATGGAGACGCTCGACACGTTTCGCGCCAGCGTGGGCGCCGCGGCGTGCGGAATGGCGCGTCGCGCTCTTGACGAAGCAGTTCGTTATTCTTCCACTCGCAAACAGTTCGGACGCACGCTGGCCGAACATCAACTCGTGCAGGAAAAACTTGCCGACATGGTCACCGAGCTCGACGCCGCGCGACTGCTTGTTTACCGCGCCGCTTTCCTGAAAGACACCAGCAACCGCCGTGTAACGCGCGAAGCCAGCGAGGCGAAGTTGTTTGCCACCGAAGCCGCGGGCCGCATCATCGACAGCGCGGTCCAGATTCACGGCGGCAACGGCCTCGTCCGCGGCAACATCGTCGAGCAACTCTATCGCGACGTGCGCGCGCTGCGGATCTACGAAGGCACCTCCGAGATACAAAAGCTCGTCATCGCCAACCAGCTTCTGAAGGAACAATCGTAAACCATGAGGATCACGATCATCGGCGGCGGACCGGCAGGGTTGTATTTCGCGATCCTCATGAAGAAGGCGGACGTTGCGCATCAGATCACGATTTACGAGCGGAATGGACCAGATGATACGTTTGGTTGGGGCGTCGTGTTTTCAGGCAAGACGCTCGCGAACCTGCGCGCGGCAGACGCGGAGTCGCACGCGCAGATCACGCGAGAGTTTGAGGCGTGGGACAACGTCGATGTGGTTCATCGCGACGAGAAGATTTCGATTCACGGGAATAGCTTTTCGGGCATCGCACGCCTGCGACTGTTGAAGATCCTTCAGCGACGCGCCGAACAGCTCGGCGTCGAGGTCAATTACAGAAGCGAGATCGTGGATCTCGAACCGCTGCGAAACGATTGCGATCTGTTCATCGGCGCCGACGGTGTAAACAGCACTATCCGGCTGCGATATGCCGATAAGTTCAAACCCGATCTGGATGTGCGGTCGCATCGTTACATCTGGTACGGCACTAATCAACTGTTTCATGGT
>DASTOZ010000538.1:0-4689 GCA_035762365.1 Pyrinomonadaceae bacterium
TGCTCCAAATCCCTTCATCGAGAACGCGCGATCGATCGGCAAACGCGTAATGAAATCAGCGGAACGTGCGGGAACGCGTTTTCCAATCTCTGTTAATTGCGACTTCAGCTCATCGAGACCGGCGCCGGTTTTAGAACTCACTGCGACGATCGGCGCGTTCTCGAGAAACGATCCTTTTACCAGTTCGCGCGCTTCCGTCTCCACCAACGACAGCATCTCTTTTTCGACGAGATCGCTTTTCGTGATCACGATCAATCCGTTCCGCACGCCGAGTAGGCGACAGATGTCGAAGTGCTCGCGCGTTTGCGGCATCACACCTTCGTCGGCGGCGATGATCAGTGCGAGCACGTCGATACCGTGCGCACCCGCGAGCATGTTTTTGACGAAACGTTCGTGTCCGGGAACGTCGACGAAGCCAATGCGAAGATCGTCGAGTTTCAGATCGGCGAAGCCGAGATCGATGGTGATACCGCGTCGTTTTTCTTCCGGCAGGCGGTCAGGATCGGCGCCGGTGAGCGCACGCACGAGCGCGCTTTTTCCATGGTCGATATGGCCGGCTGTCCCGACGATGAGAGACGTCATTTCAGCACTCAGTTTTGTTTCGCTAAGATTTGCTCGTAAAACTCAATGTACTGCGGAATAACAACATCAGTGCGATAACGCGTGATGGCCGAGTCGCGCGCACGTTGGCCCATCTCGCGTCGCAGTTTGTGATCGACAAGCAAACGCGCCGCGTCGCCCGCCATCTTGTCG
Source organism: Pyrinomonadaceae bacterium (assembly GCA_035762365.1). Classification (GTDB taxonomy): domain Bacteria; phylum Acidobacteriota; class Blastocatellia; order Pyrinomonadales; family Pyrinomonadaceae; genus PSRF01. The sequence continues at coordinate 754 of DASTOZ010000538.1, forward strand.
AGGTCGCCCACCGGACTCAAGTATCCGGTTTCCCCGTCATTCACGACTTCCGGCAGCCCGCCGACGCGTGAGGCGATAACCGGAACTTCGCACGCCATCGCCTCCAACGCCGCCAGGCCGAACGACTCCTGGTCCGAAGGCAACAGCAGCACGTCACACGCCGAGAGATAGTCGACAATGCGAGGTTGTTTGCCGACAAACGCACAGTGTTCGTAAACGCCGAGACAACGCGCACGGTGCTCGGCATTCGTTCGTTCACTACCGTCGCCAACCATCACGAGCCGCGTCTTAACGCCTTTTCCAAGCACGCGCGCGAGGATCTCGACGCAGTCGACGGGCCGCTTCACCGGACGAAAATTCGAAACATGGACCAACAGCGGCTCGTCACTCGGCGACAACTGCCGGCGCAAGGCAACGACTTCGAGTCGCTTGTAATCATGCTGGCAGACGAAGTTGGGAATTACCTTGATGTCGTCGAAGTGAAAGATCTCTTTCGTCGCTTCCTTGAGGTAGTTAGAGATCGCCGTCACGCCGTCTGACTGAACGATGCCGTAACGCGTAATGGGCAAATACGAACGGTCAGCGCCGACCAGTGTGATGTCCGTGCCGTGCAACGTGGTGACTACCGGCAGACGACGTCGAGGTTTCAGCGACTCGCGCGCGAGAATCGCACTGATCGAGTGTGGGATCGCGTAGTGGACGTGAAGCAGATCGAGATTTTCTTCTTCGGCGACCGTCGCCATTTTGGTCGCGAGCGCAAGCGTGTACGGCTGATGCTCGAACAGCGGGTACGACATCATTTCCACTTCGTGAAAACGCACCCGTTCGTTCAACTCGGTGAGTCGCGTGGGAAGCGCTGAAGAAATGAAATGGACCGTGTGGCCGCGGGCAGCCAGTTCTTTGCCGAGTTCGGATCCCACGATCCCGCTGCCGCCGTAAGTGGGATATACCGTTATGCCGATGTTCATCGAAACCGTGCCGGGGTCGTTTCTTTTGCTTTGGGAGGATTTCAGTTTAAGCCGAGGATTTTCGTCTTCCAAGTACAGACGGCCCGGTCCGTCGTTTTATCGCGAAAAAAAGTGAGGCAGGCGACCCTCGCTATCGCCTGCCTCTATCTCAACTTGACTCACCTTCTGAGAGGGGGGCAAGTGAGGGCGGGAGTATAGAACTGGTTTAGGAATTTAGCAATGATTCTTGCAACGAGTTTTGAAACTAACTCTCACGGCCTGCGAATGCGGGACAAAATCGCTATAATGTGACCACAAAAAGGGAGTTTGTAATGCCGAAAATCAGCGATATCGAAGAGACACCGAACCCGAATGCAGTGAAATTTATTTTGCGCGAGCCAGTGAGTAACGGCGTCGCCAGACAGTATGGCTCCGCGGACCAGGCCGAGAACGATCCGCTCGCAAAATCGCTGTTCGACGTGGGCCACGTCGTTTCGGTTTTCTACATGGACCGCATGATCACGGTCGAAAAAGATGAAGACGGTGACTGGGACGAACTGTTGCCCGCGCTCGCCGTGCCGATTCGCGCTGCTGAAGCTGTTAACGGTCATTCTGCGGCAGCAGCGGCTGCGGCCGTCGGTGGATCGATCGCGGCTGTTGCCAGCGATGACCCGCGATTGTTGAAGATCAACGAAATCCTCGATGAACGAGTACGCCCGGCGCTGATGGGCGATGGTGGTTATCTCGAAGTACTCGGACTCAGCGAACACACGTTGAGCATTCGTTATCAGGGCGCGTGCGGCAGTTGCCCCAGCTCTCTGACCGGCACGTTGATGGCGATCGAAGGGATGCTGAAGCAGGAAGTCGATCCCGATCTCGAAGTGATCGCTGTCTAAGCTTTTTCTAAACACAGATTCCCCTGACAGGAGTGCCCCATGTTCCCACGGCTACTCGTCGTCCTTCTTCTGCTCAATCTCACAATCAGTCCTGCAATAGCTCAAGAAAAACCTGTAAAGCCGAAAAAGGTGAAAGCCGAAGAGGTTGACGCCGAGGCGGAACAACGGCGCGAGGTCGCGACCTCGCTGGTGATCTCGCTGGCCGACGAAGCGCGCAGTTTCAAAGACCAAACACGCCGCGCCCGCATCCAGGCACGCGCCGCCGACATTCTTTGGGACAGCGATCCCGAGCGCGCACGTGAGCTGTTCAAACGCGCCTGGGATGCTGCCGATGCGGCTGACAACGAAGCCGCTCAACAGCGCGCGGAGCAAGTCAAGAGAATGGAAGCGAGCGGCGAGCCGGTGGTGATTCGCGGTGGCCCAAGCCTGCGCAACGAAGTACTGCGCATCGTCGCCAAGCGTGATTACAAACTATGCGAAGAGTTTCTAAAAGCATTTGACGACGCCAACGCGAAAGCCACTGAAGAAGCAGCTTCCAATGTGCGTCGAAATCGCCTGCTCGAACAACCCGGTTCGGCGCGACGATTAGAGCTCGCCCGCCGCCTGCTCGAAGACGGCGACATCGAACGCGCATGGATTTACGCGTTGCCTGCTCTAGATAAAGTCAACGTCGATTCGATCTTCTTCCTTTCCGCACTCCGCGAAAAGGACGCATCACGCGCGGACAAAGCTTTCGATGGTCTAATCGCACGCGCCGAACGCGATCCGTTGTCAGACGCAAACACCGTTTCCGGTCTGTCGTCTTACGCGCTGACGCCTTTCTTCTACATCTGGTTTGAAAAAAGCGGCGGCGCAAACCAAAACCAGTCAAGACGCGCCACGCAGGCGCCGGACCTGCCGCCAAGGTTACGTCGCGACTTTCTCGAAGGATCTTTCAACATCCTGATGCGGCCGTTGCCCGCGCCCGACCAAGACCGCTCCACCGCGGGCCATCTCGGCAAATACATGGTCATCAAGCGGCTGCTGCCAATCTTCGAACAGGACGCGCCCGATCTCGCCGCAGGCTTGCGCACACAAATGACGGCGCTCGCATCGTACGTCCCTCCCGATGCTCAACGAGAGGCGAATCGCGATCTGACTGCCGGTCTAAGACCCGATGAAGAGATCGATTCAGATCGATCTCAACGAATGCAGGAGCGACTCGACGCAGCAAAGACTCCGGATGAGCGCGATCAGATCTACGCCGACTTCGCTGTCATGCTCACCGAGAAAGGCGACCTGCAAGCTCGCGACCTCGTGGACAAAATCGAAAACAGCGAGTTGCGCAAGAATGTTCGCGCCTACACCGATTTCGAATGGGCGCAGTTCTTCATCAACAAGAAAGATGCGAATGAAGCGGCGCGACTCGCGAAGAACGGGGAACTTACGAGCATTCAGCGCGTTTGGACCTTCACCAGGGCCGCGAAACTCGTGCTCGCTGCGGAACGAGCGCATGCGATCGAGCTACTCGACGAAGCGCTCGCCGAAGCACATCGCATCGGCAATAGCGATCCCGATCGGGCGCGCGCGCTGACGGCAGTCGCAACCAGAATGGCTGAAATCGACATGGTCCGATCCTGGGAAATACTCTCGGAAGTCATCAAAGCCGCCAACGCCGCAGACGCGTTCACCGGTGAAGACAGCCGGATCTATTCGCGACTTCAGACGAAGCAAATGGTGGTCGTGAACAACGGCACGGCGGAAGATTTCGATCTGCTCGGCTTGTTTCAACACCTCGCACGGGCGGATCTCTTGCGGTCGGTCCAGGTAACGAAGTCGTTCACAGGGTCTGCGCCGCGGGCAGTCGCGACGTTGGCGATCGCCCAGTCAGTTCTCGAAAAACGGAAAGATCGAGCATGAAGATCCTCCAAGTTGTCTTATTGTCAGTGTTCGCAGTCGCGGCTACGCATGCGCAAACGCCGAACAAGGAACGCCTTCGCCGTCAGCAGGCACGTTCGCTCCTGATCGCGCTCGCAACCGACGCGCGCGCGTTTCACGATCAAACACTCCGCGCCCGATCGCTCGCACGCATCGCCGATGCGCTTTGGACAGTC
>DASTOZ010000539.1:0-6144 GCA_035762365.1 Pyrinomonadaceae bacterium
CTCGCTCAAGGAACAGCTGGTTTTCTTTGGCGCGCGGCCGATCGACACTCGCGTCGCCGAGCAGATCCGTGGTGACGACGAGTTTGCCGCCATCGGACTTCACGATCTTTCCGGTCGCGCGATCACCATTCTTCAAGGTGAACTGATCGGCGGGTGTTTGGACTGCGAACGCGAGCAAGACAACCGTGCAAGTCAATAATCTTTTCATGAGCGTTGCCTCGAATCGACTTGTAATGTTCGTTACAGCCTGAACTTCGCGCCGAGCATGATGCCGCTCATGGCGGTCCTGAAAATGAACCCTTCGTTGACGTAATCGACTCGCAGGTAGCGATAGCCTCCAATCAATGCGACGCGCGGTTTCACTTGAAACCCCGCACCGCCAAATGCCTGTCCGGTGAAGTCAGAGTTGGCGCCAAAACCGCCGACATCAAACCGGCCCAGCAGAAAAACGCGCGGCGAGAGACTTACATTTCCTCTCGCGCCAACAATTGGGTCGGCCCAGTTCTTACTCTCTTCGACATCGACCAGCGGCAGGATGCGCGGTTGAAAAGTAAGGTGTGGCTTGACGTGCCAGAAACGAACACCGCCGACGAGATCGATCGAGCTTCGTTCACCTTTGAAGACGCGATACGCGACCGCAGGCTCGATGATCGTCTCCTTCACTTCGACCTCGATGTCGCCGAACAACGGACTCGGCGTGACTCTCTTTCCCGAGAGCGACATGTACATTGCATCGCCAAGGATGGACCAGTTGCCCTTGCGCGCTTCGATCTGTCCCATGATCGCGAAGTCGAGATTGCGAAACAGATCGCGGAAACTGGCATTAACCTCCGCGCGCTGTCCGACTACTCCCACCGTGCCGTCAAGACTGGCGAGAAAGAAATAGGGTGAAACTGAGACTTGCCAACCCGGAGTTGTTGTGCCCTGAGTGACTTCCGCCGCGGGCTCCGGAGTTTTAGGAGTGTCACTTGTTTCAGATTGCGCAAGTGCGGAGGTCGCGACTAATAACGTGAAAGTGATTGTCAGGATGATTCTCAGCATTTTGAACCCCTCTCGACCCGAAAATGGTGTCGCAAACACCGATCGTCATCACTGTAAGTAAATGGTTTGGCTGCGATACTGTTACTTCTGACAGTTCTGTATACACATATTGCCCAGGCGAATCCTTCAGCCTCGATCAAGTGGTCGAAAAAAAGCGCGTCGGCAGGATAGGTCAATGAAACAACGCGGTTGCCGCGATGCGGCGAGACGTACGGTCCAAAGGCGGCGTCACCGCATGCGTAAGTGCCCGTGCGGGGGTTTTACGCCGCGAAGCCTCCTGCGCCACCTTATGGACCATACACAACGGCGCCTCGCCCGAAGGCGCCGTAGTCGGGGTTTTGCGAAGGTGTAATGAAGTCAATTGTCTTCATTCGTCAGTTCGCGGCGAACCTTATTCACCTGATCTCCCGAGAGTGAGGTGTAGATCAACGAGCCACCGCAGTCGCGCAAGATACTCGCGGCGCGCAGCGGTTCCAGTTTCTCGGCGAGCGTGATAATCGCCGACTCACCCGGCTGGACCAACGCGCCAACGTCTCTCACAAAATTCTCAGGTATGCCGACGTTCCCCACCCACCAATCGCGTCCCAGAGAATCGCCGTTAGTCGGCGCGACTTCACCACCCGTCATCTTCGCGGCCGCCGAAGTCAATCGTTCCGTGAACGGTTGGAACAACGTGGTCTGGATGAAGGCGCCCCAAAGGCGGGCCCATCGCGAACCCTCTTCACGCGACAGGTTGATGCTTTGCTGGACGACAAAATTGCACCGGTCCTCCCACGAGACTGTAATTGCCTGATCCAGATCGAAGAGGTTTACTCCTCGCAGCCGCAAATCCGTCAAAACCTGGTCGGCACGATAACGGCCCTGAAAGCCGACTACGATCAGCTCCATGGTCCTCTCCATGCTAATCTCAGCAAACGATAGAGAGTTTGCATGGCCGGGTAAATCGCCTCGATTTGGTATTTTCCGGCGGTCAAGCTGTAGCGAGCCTGCACGTTTCCGGTAGCCGGATCAGGGTTCTATGGTAGGTGATAGCAGACGGACAAGAGGCCCACGGTCAGAGTAGATCGGAGGCCCGGGTGGTCTGAACGATTCCGTTACGGATCGCGTAGTGAACGAGCTCGACAATCGAGTTCGCGTCCAGTTTCTGCATGACGGATCGCCGGTGTGTTTCCACTGTGCGCACGCTGATACCGAGCGCTTTGGCAATGTCCTTGTTGCTTTTGTTTTCGGCGAGCAGTTGCAGGATCTCGCGTTCCCGAGCGCTCAACGGTCCCGGTCGCGCCGGTTCGACATGCCCGGGAACGGCGTTGCTCACGAGCGAATTGAGAATCGCTTCCGAGATCCGCGGCGTGAAAAACGGCTTGTGCCGCGCGAGCGACTTGACTGCTTCAATCAGATAAAGCGCCACGTCAGACTTCAAAACATAACCACGCGCGCCCGCGGCAAACACTTCGCGGATCAACTCTTCGGAGTCGTGCATCGAAAAAACAAGCAACTCGATCTCCGGAGCATCTTTGCGAATCTGGCGGATCGCGTCCAACCCATTCAACTCCGGCATCGCGAGATCCATGATCATCACGTCCGGCCTGAACTGTTCCGCCAGACGAACAGCTTCACGTCCATCGCCGGCATCGCCGACGATTTCAAACTCCGGCTCCGCCGTCAACAAATCGCGAATTCCACGGCGCATGAGCGCGTGATCGTCAGCCAGAAGAATACGAATCATAAACCACCCCGCTTTACCGGCACGTTCGCAGTTATAGTTGTGCCATTGATGTTGGAGTCGACGATTAGTTCGCCTCCGAGTTGTTTGAGTCGATGCCGCATACCGGGAATGCCGACACCCACGAACTCCGCACTTTCGCCGTTTCTCGGAATTTGCAGTTTGCTGCCTTTGCCATGATCGCGGACGCTCAAGCTGACCATGTCCGCGGTGCGCCTAAGGCTAATCTCCGCCGCTTCGCTGTTTGTGTGTCGCCGAATGTTCGTCAAGCACTCCTGGACCACGCGAAAGAGTGCATATTCAACTTCGGGTGACATGCGATCGCCCTCGTCGGCGGATTCAGTAAACTCGACGTTCACGCCGCTGCGTTCCTGAAAACCTTTCACATACCACTTGAGCGCGGTTACCAGTCCCGCCTGGTCCAAGAGCGGTGGATGCAGCACGTAACTGAGTGTGCGGATGTCCTTCAGCGCCTGCTCGCCCAAGGCAAGACTCTCTGTCAGCTTTTCGCGGCTGCGAGTGTCGAGCGTGGAAGCCGCGTTTTGAATTTGCGCGAGGTTGAGCATAATCAACCCAATACTTTGCGCCGTCACGTCGTGCAGCTCACGCGCGATACGCCGGCGTTCTTCATCCTGCGTCCGCAACAAACGTGCGCTGAGCTCAGCGAGCTGCTCCTCGGCCTCTTTTCGCTCGGTGATGTCGCTGCAAGCGGTGACGATGCACTGCTCCCCTGCGATTTCAATCAACGCTGCGGAACACAGCAACAAACGACGGTCGCCGCTTTTTAGCGGCAAGTGCAGTTCAAGGTTTGGTGCATGGCCAGTCTGCAACAGCGTTCCCATCGCGGCCTTGCGATGTGCCTCGCTCTGAAAGACACCGATCTCGACCGATGTGCGACCAATGATCTCCTCGCGTGCGTAACCAGTCAATCGCAACGCGCTTTCATTCACATCGATGACGCGGCCCGTTTTCAACTGCGTGAGGACCATCGGTTGCGGGTTGTCCCTGAACACGGTGGCGAAGCGTTCTTCACTTTCGTGTGGCGCGCGCGCAGCGCGTTTCTTCCGGTTCCGATCGATCAGCAGCGCCAGGATTACGAGTGCTTCCAACACCGCGATCACACTCACCACCAGCGCGCTGCCGTCTAGATTGCTGGTCGTTCTATCGGTGGGTGACTGAGCACACCGAACCTGCGCCGGACAGAAAGTCAGCGTCAGCCAGACAAACAATGCGATTGTTCGTCTTGATGTCATGGTGAGTCGCCCGAATGAGTTATCCACAAACTCAGCTCAGAAAAACCTCAACCGCAACCGACAACAGTTGCGATGAACGTCACTACTCACCCGCCTTTGCGACTCGTTGAATTCCAGTCTCTGTGTTGAAAAACCTGAAGAGGTGTTATTGATTGGACCACCGGGGAACCCAAACAGACAGAGAGCGAGAACTACGACCCTTGATCGTGGAAGAGAAGTGGAGAGAGAGTCCTCTGCGAACATCGCAACTTACCGTCGAATTTTCTGTTATGGGGGAAGGACTAAAACAATCCGCAAAAACTGATCGACCACCTTAGATTAATCTTCCCCTCGATCGAAGACTGTACGATGAGAAGCTTGAGTATGCGCGGACAAGGGAGGAGTAGATGGGTCCGCTTCAAACTGTCGCCGAACTCGCCGCACGAGGAGGGCTCGACGATCTGAAATTGTGAGAGGCTAAGAAACTCCTTAATTCTTCTATCGCCAATAGATAGGAAACATTACCCCCCACAAGTTTTAGGCGCAATCCGAAAAAGTACTGGGAGCCTCCGGACGATCATCAGGAGTTTCCTGACCCCTCAAGCAATTAGACCGAGACGTAAGGCGTAGCGGATGAGTTCGGCAGTCGTTTCCACCCCAAGCGCCTCCATCATCTCGTACTTGTGTGACTCAGCGGTTCTCGTCGAGATACTCAACTCGACGGCGATCTCTTTCATCGTCATTCCTTCGCTGATCAACTTCAGCACTTCACGCTGACGCGGCGTGAGACTCAACCTTGGAGGGCCGCTGGCTAATGGTCCAACAGGCTTGTTGGTGATCAGCGGAGTGAGATAGTTGTTCCCTTGCGCCACTTCCCTGATCGCCGTCACCAGCTCTTCCCCAGCCGCCTGTTTCAAAACATAACCGGAGGCGCCGCAGCGAAAGGCTTCGGCCACGAGCGTCTCGTCGTCGTGCATCGTCAGGAAGATCACCTTCGCAGCGTTGCCGTCCTTCCGAATGCGACGCACCGCATCAAACCCGTTGAGCACGGGCATAGAAATGTCGACCAGAATCACTTCCGGATTCAGACGAAGAGTTGCTTCGACTAAATCTCTTCCATTACCGACGGTGCCGAGCAGGTCGAATTCGTCATGCAACAAGCTTTGCAAGCCTTCGGCAAACAGCATGTGATCGTCGGCAAGTAACAACCGGATTCGGTTCATGTTCTTTAGTTCGTCAACGGCACTCTGGCGACGAGCGTCGTGCCTTTCTCTGGACTCGAATGTATTTCACAACTTCCCTGCAACAATCTCAGTCGTTCTTCAATGCTGACCAGTCCGAGACCGCCGCCCCTCCTGAAACCATCGACGTCGAAACCCTTGCCGGAGTCTGTCACGCGCAACTCCAGCGAACCATTGTGGCGCTTCAACGAGATCGCGGCGGAGGTGGCGCCGGAATGTCGCGACACGTTGCGCAAGGCTTCCACAGCGACGCGATAAATGCAAATGGACGTTTGGAAAGGAACTCGTTCGTCGCCGATCTCCGCGGTGAGCCGCACGTCGATCTGCTCTTCGTCTTTGAAGTTTCCGATGTACGTTTCGAGCGCTGTTACGAGTCCGAGATGCTCGAGAACTGCCGGATGCAGCTGGTGAGACAAACGTCGTACTTCGTTTGTAAGGCTGTTTGTCTTTTGACGCAGACCGTCGAGCTCCGTGATGAGCTCCGCGTCTGGCAGCGGCACTTGTCGTTTAAGGCGGCTGATCGCGACGGAGAGCGTCGCGATCTTTTGACTGAGATCGTCGTGCAGTTCGCGGGAGATGCGACGGCGCTCGGCTTCCTGGACGTCGATCAACCTGCCGAGCAAACTCCGCACTTGCGTGTGACTCTGATGAAGCTTTTTCTGACTCTCTTCCAGTGCTCGCGAAGCTCGTTGACGATCGGTCACGTCGCGAACAATGCTCATCGTCTTCTCGCCTTCCATTCCGATCAAACGTGCCTCGTAATGCCGTTCTTCCCCGCCGATCTGAAGCGAATAGTCGATCACTTGAGGCTCGTCCGTGCTGTTACTTCGCGCGAGGCAACGCACAACTTCCTCAGCAAGGTGAGGCGGCAACACTTCGCGAACATTCCTTCCCAAAAACAAGTCCG
>DASTOZ010000540.1:0-2460 GCA_035762365.1 Pyrinomonadaceae bacterium
GAGATCGACGCGCAGTATCCGCAACTCACCGGCGGCGCCAATCCGAACTTCGAGAAGTTCAACGCCCTCGCGCGGACGATCGTGATGAAGAGGGTCGCGGAGTTCAAGAAAGACCTGGCGCCCGTAGAAGGCACGGAACCAGTTGAGCAACCGGAAGGATCGGTAGGCAGCGATCTTGGCGTTGGTTATGACATCACCCTGGCGCAGGACGATCTCGTTAGCGTGCAGTTCAACTTCGGCAGTTATTACTTCGGCGCCGCGCATCCGAATACACACACGCAAACGCTCAACTACGATCTGAAGAACGGCAAGGAGTTGAAGTTGGCGGACCTCTTCAAACCGGGTTCGAAGTACTTGCAAACGCTGTCCACCTACTGTATCGCCGATTTGAAGAAACAATCGAAAGCAAGAGGCGATGAGCTGCCGGACGACATGCTCAATGATGGCGCATCGCCGAATGCAAAGAACTTCCAAACCTGGACGATCACGAAGCGCGGCCTCGGCGTCCATTTCGACCCGTACCAGGTGGGGTCGTACGCGTCGGGACCGCAGTTTGTGATGGTGCCTTACTCGACGCTGAAGGATTTGATCAAGCCTGACGGACCGATTGCCGGGTTCGCAATCTAAACGACAGGAAGAACGCCACGAGCATGATCGCTGCGGCCGTCCAGAAAGTGACGAACAGCGAATAATCGCTCATGTAATGAGGCTGTCCATCCGCGCCGAGATGCGCGACCGGACTCGCGATGAGCAGCGCGGTCAGGGATGGTCCGACAGCACGCGCGAGGCTCGCAGTTGATTGCGTGACGCCCATGATCGTTCCGAGTTGAGCGGGCTCCGCCGTTTTTGACGCGACGCTCGTAAGCACAGGCGTCGCCAACGAATTGCCGATCGAGAGAACGCCGCCGCCGATCAGCAACCCCGCCAAACCTCCCGCTACCGGCGAGACGAACGGAACGGCAAACAGACTGATCGCCATCAGGAAGCATCCCGCCACGATCAGCGGCATCTCGCCGAACCGCTTAACTAAACGTCCAATTAGCCCGCCCTGAATGACGATCGCGATCACGCCGACGTATGCGAACAGGTATCCGGTATGCTGAGCGTCGTAACCGAAGCGAAACATCGTGTAGAGCGAGAACCCCGTGACCATGATCGAGAACGCGACGATAGAGAGGAAATAGATTGTCAGGACGAATGGCAGTCGCGGTTGTTTGAACGAGTTGATGAGCTGGCTCAATCCACGTCCCTGGGCGGCGCTGGTTGTGGGCGGACGTTGCGCGCTGACCGTTTCCGGCAGTCTGAAATAAAGTAGGACCGCGTTCACAAAGCACAAACCTGCCGCAAAGAGAAACGGCACCTGAATTCCCCATCGGCTCAAAACACCGCCGATCATCGGTCCAAAAACGAAGCCGACGCCGAACGCTGCGCCGATCAGGCCCATGCCGCTCGCGCGATTTTCTTTCGTAGTAATGTCGGCGATATACGCCTGCGCCGTCGAGATGTTTCCACCCGTGATGCCGTCAAGAATTCGTCCTGCGAACAGCATCGGCAGCGTTTGCGCAAAGCCGAGCACGAGAAACCCGATGCCCGTGCCGATGATCGAAATCAGGAGCACGGGCCGTCGTCCGTATTTGTCTGACAGGCTTCCCAGGATCGGCGAAAAGATGAGCTGCATGATCGAGTAAGAAGCGAAGAGCAGGCCGACCGTGCGCGGGGTGGCGTTGAACTTCGTTCCCTCGGCGTAGAACGGCAACACCGGAATAACAATCCCAAAGCCCACGAGGTCGATGAATACGGTTGTAAGGATGATGACAAGGGGCGAACGGTTCATGATCTGTCGGATAGTAACTCATTCTCTTCAATCCGTGGTCAGATTCGTAGTAACATCACCTGCCTATGCCGAAATGCCGCGCCCTGATCGGTCCGATACTGTTTACGATTCTTATTCTTGTCACTCAGGCACTCGGTCAAAATGGATCTACCAGCATCGGGTTCACGGTGTCGATGCCGCGTCCGCACACACATCTGTTCGAGATCGAAGTTTCAATAAGAAATTCCGGCGCGGTGATTCTTCCGGCGGAAGTGCTGTTGGTGATGCCGGTTTGGACCCCCGGCTCGTATCTGGTGCGCGAGTTTGAGCGCAACGTGCAGGACTTCGCCGCAGCCGACGCGACCGGGAAACCGCTCAAGTGGGAGAAGATCAATAAGAACACATGGCGCGTCCAGACCAATGGCTCGACCAATTGGCATGCAACGTACAAGGTTTACGCAAACGAGCTTTCGGTACGGACCAGCGAGCTGAATTCAGGCCATGGCTACTGGAACAACGCGAACCTGCTGATGTATCCCGAAGGCCATCTCAAGAGTACTTCGACCATCCGCGTGGTCGCGCCGGATGGTTGGAAAATCGCTACCGGACTTCCAGGCGTTCCCGGCCAGAAAAACACGTTTCACGCC
>DASTOZ010000541.1:0-2023 GCA_035762365.1 Pyrinomonadaceae bacterium
CTCTATTGGTCATGCGAATGTTTAGGGTTAAGTAAGCGAGCAAAGCACAAAGTACAAAGCACCAAGCTCAAAACCGAGCGTTTTGCGATGAAACTTTAACTACCCCGATACGTCGAGTATCCGTACGGACTGATCAGCAGCGGAACGTGATAGTGCTGCGACGCGTCGTCGACATTGAAGACGACAGTCACCTGCGGATAGAAACAACCAACGCTATTTGCCGAAAAATAAGGCTCGGTATCGAAGACCAAGCGGTAGGTGCCGTCGGCGACGGGCCGGTCGACCAGGAAGAAGGGCTTGACGCGGCCGTCAGTATCGGTCCAGGCGTGGCTCAACTCGGTCCAGGTCTCGTCCGTGTTCTGTACTTCCAGGCTGACGGCGACGCCACTCGCGGGCGCGCCGCGTGACGTGTCGAGTATGTGGGTCGAGATGGTGCTCATCCGTGGTGCTCAGTTTACCAGCTTTTTGAGCCGCAGTTCGGTAATCTTCGCTTGTTCTGCGGCGGCGATGCGCAGTTCGACTTCCGGTTCGTTGCGCAGGCGCTCTCGTAGCATGGCGAGCATTTCATCAGCTGACTTGCCGGTGGCGCAAACGATGAAAATGAAACCGAACTTGTCTTCGTACTCGCGATTCAGTTGGGCCATCTCGTCGAGCGTCGCCTGAGCCGCTGTTTGGACGCCCGACTGTTCCTGTCCGGACCATTGTGTTGATTGAGTCGAAACTTCCGCCGCGGCTTTCTTCTCGCCGATCTTGGGGTGACTGCGAAACGCTTCGAGCCAATCTTCGGGTTCCAGCATCAACCACATTTCGTTACCGAACAGCACCAGGCCTCCGATAGTTGTTGCGTACTGGCGAAGCTGCACCATGGCCTGGGCCCATTTCACCGAGCCGCAGCATTTTAAAAACTCCTTCAGCGCTTCGTCTGGCGGCAGTGCGTTCAACGTTTCGTAATTCATCAGTCAACCAGTCTTCCGTAAACGCGCAACCGGCTCACGCCACCGTCCGGAAAGATGTTGAAGCGAAGGTGGGACGCGACGCCTGTTGCCTGCAACTCGCGATCGAAATAGTGTCGCGTGTGAGCTTGTAACTTCGTGCGCGGCAGCAGACTGGTCCACGCAACCGACAGGTCCGTCAGGTCCTCATGTGCGGCGCCCGCCGAATTGTAAGTCTCCAGCGAACAGCTTTCGGGGAAATTGCCTTTGAAGTGAGATGTGTCGACCTCGACAGAATGAATCAGGCCCGGGCGGGCGAGTTTGATAATGGCCCAGTCGTGACCCGGACCACGGCGCCGTTTTGTTTCCCAACCGTCGCTCATGTTCGCGGCGCGGCCCGGCATGATCAGGTTGTGACGGTGACCGAAGAACATGTCGCTGCATGAAACGACGAGCGCGCCGTTTTCTGCTGCTGCGAGATCGATATCACCGCCTGAGCGTTTGAGGCGGTCCCAGTCGGGAGACACGGCGCCATACACGCGCAGACGCGCGACACCCCCGTCCGGATAGATCTTGAAACGCAGGTGCGTGATTCGTTCGTCGTACTCGATCGGAAAATTGTTCTGACTGTCGCCCGCCAGCGGCATCTGCGGCAGCAGCGGAACCCATTGGACCGACTCGTCAGTCAATTCATCGACGGTGGGTAGTCCAGCAAACGCGGCGCCCTCGATCGAACAATGCTCGGGATAGTTGCCCCGAAAGTAACTCGTATCGACAGTCACACCGCGAACAACTCCCGGTAATCCGAGACGGATGATGCACCAGTCAAACCCGGGTGTGCGCCGTCGACGGCTCTCCCACCCATCCATCCATTTTCCGCGGTCGGTGTATTCGCCTTCACGCCAAACCGGCGCGCCGGCTTTCAACAGGTTTTCTTTCGGCGCAAAGAAATCGTCGTTGGCGAACAGCACCGCGCCACCGAGTTTCTCCGAAGCAAGATCGATCAGTTCAGTGAATTCCATAGACACAAAAGGCACAAAAACACAAAAGGCACAAGAGAAATAAACGAGGTCAGGTCAAGGAGCCTCGTT
>DASTOZ010000542.1:0-2740 GCA_035762365.1 Pyrinomonadaceae bacterium
GTGACGGCCGGACAGCAGGTAGCCCTGCCCGTCTTGTTTGTAACGATAACGATCGATCACGATTGGCTTGGGGACGCGCGGTGTTGCCGTCGCGCCGGGTTGCGGCGATGGTCCAGGATCCGCTTCGGGATCCGGATCGCCAATCAGCAGCGCCAATCGTTTCGAGTCAGGCGACCATTCGTGTCCTTGCAGACGTCCTTTGATCTCGGTCAGCTGATACGCTTCGCCGCCGTTTCGGTCGAGCAGCCAAACCTGGTTGCCACGCGCTTTTCCGGGTCGCGAAGACGTGAACGAGAGGTATTTGCCGTCGGGGCTCCAACGCGGCGAATTCTCGCTTTCGGCACTAAACGTGATCTGGCGATTGTTGCTGCCGTCGATGTTCACCATCCAGATATGCGAATTCGATCGGTCCGCTTTCTCGTCGATTGTGCTGACGACGTAAGCCACCCAGTTTCCGTCTGGCGCAACTTGCGGATCGCTGACGTTGCGAAAGCGGTTCAAGTCGTCGAGCTTGAGCGGACGTCGGGTAGTCTGTGCGGCGGTTGCGGAAGCAAGCGCGAGCAGCAGGACCAGGGCAATGAAAGACTGGCGTCTCCGAAGCATTGGGGTTGGCCTCCTGAAGGTAAACTGATTGTTCAGTGCGATTACGTAGCGCGCAGAGCGGGCAGTTTACCAAACAGAAGGCCAAAATTGGTAGGAGGACTTCGGGCTTTGGACTTGGGCTTTGGTCTTATTCTTCGTGGTTATTCTTTGTGCTTGCTATTTAGTTTCCGAGCAAGCACTAAGCAACAACCACTAAGCACTACGATCAAAGATCAAAGACCAAAGACCAAAGACCACGTTATTCGCCGCGCGTCAGGTATTGCCGGCCTGGACCGTAGTTCACGCGGCGCAGCTCTTTAATGCGGCCATCGTCCATCCTGCCTTCCACGATTTCGTAGCCGAGCAGGGCAAACACTCGCCCGCGCAGGAACAGCGGTCTCGCGTTGCCGTACCAGTCCACGCACGACGCACGACAACGATCGTCGATCGCTTTTTCAGATTGCGCGCCGAGTTCGCCGACCTCGCGAAACTGCAATGACTCGTTACGCAGAAAGAGAATCGCCGCCGAGTCTTCAAACAGGTGCGCGTAGCCCGGCCGGCCGGGTACGCTGATTGGCAGACCAAGTGTTCCTGAATCGTCGCCGTCAGGTTTGTAGAAGAAACCGTGACTCCGCAGTTCACCCTGCGACGCGGCCTTGCGCGTGTAACGCGAAACGATCTCCGGCCACTCGCCGAGACGCACTGAAGTGAAGTGCAGGTCCTTTCCATCGGCGCCGACGACGACAGCGTCTGAACCCATCTGCTCGATACGATCCACGCCGTGCGGCAGCAGCATCTGATGCGAGTTGCCGCGCGCCCAATTGACGATGAACAGGCTGTTCGGTTTGTCGGCGTTCTGCGACGGAGATCCCCAGCCGCTGCCGGCGCCGTAAATCAGGTAGTCATTCACGAAGCGGTTCTGAAACGTGTAGCCTTCGGGCTTTTGCAAGCGCCGGTAGCTTGATGCCGGCACTGCTTCGCTGCCGTCTGAGAAACTCGCGATCGGAACGCGCATCAGTGCGACCGAGCCTTCAGCGACTTCAGCGCCCCACATGCCGTCGCCACTCGAGTCCGATCGCACCAGCACGTTCAGATGATGATCTTCGCTCTGAAGGAATGAGAACTGGTCCACCGGACTTCCCGACGCGCGCAATGCGCTTGGTCCGGAACCGTCGAGCGGCATGCGAAAGACGATCGACGGCGATCTCTCTTTCGCGTGACGCGCCCAGGAACTGGTCCAAACGTAAACCGAATCAGGCGAGACGTAGAACACACGACCCGCCGGTCCAACAACAGCCGTTGCCTGGCAGTCGAAGCCGCCGTTCGCGAGATCGCAGACGGTGACGGTGTGCAGCGCCATGCCGTAGTCGACGTCGAATTCCGTCTCGGGCCGGTAAACGCTCGTCGCGGCCACGATGCGGCGGAACTCGCTGGCCCGCGCACCCCTGTGCCAGCGACGCACGGCTGGAAACGATGCAAACGGATCCGCCGTCGAGGGATCGAGGTAATGCGGCGCGTAGAAGATCAGCTTGTTGCCGATCAGGCGACTCGCGTAGTTGCGTGAAGAGTAGTAGTCGTTGGACCGCAGGTGATACGTCGAGCGATAAGAGAGTCGACCGCGATCGTTGATATTGAACAGGCCGACTTCCGTGCCGCCGCGATCGTAGCTGTAACCGATTACTACGACAGTGTCACCCGAGACGAGCATCTCGTCGTACCACGTTTCTGCGGGGTTGAGATCGGGAGCAAACGCGTCGACAGCGGACACTGGGTTCAACGCGCCGTCGCCGATCTTGACAGTGAACAGCCGTCCGCGACGCAGCACGACGAGATAGTCGCCATGGACCTTGACGATGCCTCCTTCGTCGACCCCGGCGTGCTGCGTGTTGGTTACGGATTCGTCATTCTCGCTGCGCGGTGAGCGAGCGCGCGGCGACGCGGTGCGCGCGCTCGGGAACATCGTCGTACACGAGCGGCAGCATATCGTCGAGCGACGGACTTCCGAGGCGCTCGAGCGCCGCGATCACCTTGCGCTCGCGGTTGAGGCGGTGCGCGACCAGGCGGCGCAGCTCCTTGTGCGGCGCGCCGATCAGGTAGCCGTGCCCCGGCGCGATGATCGCGATGTCCTCTCCCTGCAGCTGCTCGAGCGAGCGCAGGT
>DASTOZ010000543.1:0-2007 GCA_035762365.1 Pyrinomonadaceae bacterium
GGCGGCGATCCGATTCCAACAACCGGGAGTGAACGCCGTACCGGACCACTCGGCCTGCCGCTGCCGGAAGAGATCATGCGCCGACGTCGTGAAGTCGGGCGCGAGCGCGACCCTCGCGACCCGCGTGATTCGCGTTATCCAGCTCCAGGCGATCGCGAACAGCTTCCCGGCAACATCCCACCTGACGACGACCGGACTTCTCCTGAAAACAGGCTGCCAGATCGGCGTCGCATACCAGGTCAGCCCGATCCGCCTCCTACAACAACGACAACGCGGCGACGGGGTCCTGACGATGAGATCACTCGCATGCTCGACATGGCGTACGCCAAAGCAGACGACTATCTCAACGCACTCGCGCTTAAATCAGGCGGACGCCTGCTGCGCGCCGACACGCTCGCCTACCTGCCTGACGCTTTCGCGCAGATCGCCGCCGAGCTTCGCACGCAATACCTGCTTGGTTACTATCCACTCAACAAAGAGCACGACGAGCGTTATCGCCGGATCAAGGTGGCAACCACGCGCAAGGATGTTATGATTCGCGCGCGCCCTGGTTATCTTGCCACTGGCGCAAAGTAATCTACAGATAAAACGTCAATGCCTGATCGAGCGGAAGCCTGGGAGTTGTTGTGTGAGTACACGCAGGGCGACAGTCTGCGCAAGCACGCCCTGGCCGTCGAAACCGCCATGCGCGCATGCGCCAAACGTTACAACGACGGTCCCGCCGATGAAGACGAGTGGGGAATCGTCGGACTACTCCACGATTTCGACTACGAGATGTTTCCTTCAGCGGACCAGCATCCGTTTACGGGCGCGAACATTCTCTGCGGCCGCGGTTACTCCGAACGCATCATTCGCGCGATCATGGGCCACGCGACGTACACCGGCGTGCCGCGCGACACGGACATGGCCCGCGCGCTTTTCGCCACCGACGAGTTGTGCGGTTTTCTCGTCGCCTGCGCTCTGGTGCGGCCGTCGCGCAGTCTCGACGACATGGAAGTCTCGTCGGTCAAAAAGAAATTGAAAGACAAGGCGTTCGCACGGTCGGTCAATCGCGACGATATCAAACAGGGAGTTGAAGAGTTGGGCGTCGATCTCGACGAACACATTCGCTTTGTGATCGATGCCTTGCGTCCGGTACAAAAAGAGATCGGATTGAATCGTCTCGAGAGTTAGGAAGCCCGGGTCTAGGAAGCAATGTGTGGTCCGGGCTGCGACGGTTCCTGCGTGCGCGTGCGGGAAGTCAGAACTGAAGTCAACATGAAGATCGACAACGTAAGCAGCGTCGCTAGCAGTGCGGTGAGAAACGCCTGGAGTTTTCGTCGTCTCGCCGTGTGTCGATAAACGAAGATCGAGGCGAAGACGATTGCCGCTATCGGAAATAGCAGCGTCAAAAGAGCCAAAAGACCCGGGCTCGATAACGATTTCACGGACAGCACACCCAACACCAGAGCGATACTGGCGCCGCTGCCTACCACCGCCGCAAGCACGGAAGCGATTATTACCAGCTTTAGCCGCATGCCGCGCGGTTCCTTGTTCTGCTGGTGGTGTGCAATTATTCCTCCTCGGGTTGGAGAAAAACTCGCCAAGAATAGCACAACGAACGATATCCGTGTTTTCTTGGAGCGCTCGAATCAACTAGGAGTGTAGGAACACGGATTACATGGTTACGAGAAGCGCGCTGATTTGGTTGTCGGGCCAGGAAGGCCTGAAAGATTTTGCCACTCGATTCAAGTTTTTTAAGAAGCTGACTACTCGCTTCGTCGCCGGTGAGACGATCGACGAAGTCATTCCTTACATTCGCGAGATCAACGCCGAGAACTGTACCGCCTCGTTCGATCATTTGAACGAATCAGTGCAAAACCCGGACGAAGCGAACAAGGAAGTGGAAGAGTATCTCCGGATCTTGCAGCAGATCGACGAGAAGCGCGTTCGGTCCAACGTGTCGATCAAGCTGACGCAGTTTGGTCTCGAGCTCGATCCGGAACTCGCGTATAAGAACGCGAGGCG
>DASTOZ010000544.1:0-2613 GCA_035762365.1 Pyrinomonadaceae bacterium
TGGGTGCTGTTCCCAATCGACGGCGTCACCTACTTCATGTACCAGGGAATCTTTGACACCGACTTTGACAAGTACACCGAAGACGCAGTCGCGCTGTTCATCAACCTCGGCGTGAACACCGTCTTTGAGAACCTCGAAGGATTCCCCGAAGACTGGAAAACGAACCCCGAGGCGTTCATCAGGTTCGTCAGGGAGCACCAGCGCCCGAGTTTTCTCGAGTACGGTGAGTATCCATTCTTTTCCGCCGACGAGATCAAGAAGGCCCTCGTAGTCAAGAACTCGTTTACCAGCATGCTCGACCAGTTGCAGTGATGCCCTGACCGGGATTGAGCGTTAAGAGGACATAATCATGAGCAACGTGGCACGCACGTACAATCAGAATCACGTGCCGAGAAAGTACAGCTCAGGCCGCCGGCGCGTGAGCATGTATATCGCGTGGAGTTACCCGGCTGAGGCGGGCAGAAACCCGGCGGACCTCGACAACCGGTTCTCGACGATGACCGAGGTCAGACGCGTGGCGTGGCCCGCGTACGAGGAGCCTCGCTGGTCGGACCCGCTACAGTTTCAGCAGGGAATTGCGGGTGCACTCGAACTGTTCTTCTGGGCCTTCGCGCCGTTCCAGCAATTCGTCGGCGAGGTCACCGGTGAGTCCGTCCCAGTGTTCCAGCGGATAGACCAGGCCGGCTTCAAGCTTCCGCTCGACGATCGTGTTTTGAACGACGTCGACACGCTGCTCGTCTTCGGCTTAGACCACAACGTCACTGGTCAGGAGGCGACGGCGGAGGAGATCGAATCGGTGCGTCGCTTCCTCAGTCGTGAAGGGACGTGTCTGATCCTTGGTCCACACCACGACGTCGGAGTGTCGGACGATCCCGCCGTGCGCAATATGGAGTACAAGCATCACGGCGACGCGCTTGTGCCGCGTCAGCAGCGTTTTGGTCTCTACACGAAATCATTGATGAAGGGACTCGGCATACCCGTTGAGAACCGGCACGGTTTGCGACCACTGCGTGATCCGGCAACGAAGAAACTCGCGCCGCTTTCAATCGACAGAGATCTCGACATAAAAGGTTTACTGAAGGGCGTCACGACTTTCAACTTTCACATGCACTTGCCGCACTACGCCGTCACTGACGACAGCGGTGCAGTTCGAGTGCTGGCGCGGCAGCCGATTGACATGTCTAACCCGCACCCGTTTACGGAGGAAGGAAACACCGAGTTCAACATGTTCCTCTGGATGCCGCCGGGAGGAAACCGCGCGGGTGACGTGCTGTTCGCAGACTCCACGATCTTCAGCACTCTGTTTGGCGCTGACGAGAGCCTGCATAACTTCTGGCGCAATCTCGCGACAGCGAAATGAACTCTTCTGACTGCGAGGCGAACGTTCGTGCTTGAGCTTGACGACATTCAGAGTGGAGCGCTGCGACCGCGGCCCGCGCCTTACGTTGCGACCTACATCGCTTTACGCATCGACGAAGCTAAAGCGGGTCGTGAGTTGATGCGGCGCGTCGCCAACGTTGTGACCTCCGCCGCCAACCCAAACAGTCCTTTGGCAGACACGTGGGTCAGCGTCGCGCTGACGCATCCGGGCTTCAAAGCATTGGGAGTGCCGCAGGAGGCACTCGACAGTTTCTCGTGGGAATTTCGACAAGGAATGGCGGCGCGGGCTAACGATCTCGGCGACACCGGCGAGAGCGCGCCCGAGCATTGGGAACAACCGCTCGGGACCCGTGAAGTCCACGTCATCATCGTTGCCGTCTCGCCTGACGAAGCGCGGCTGGAGTCCGTGCTTGAACGCGCCCGCAAAACCTACCGCGAGATGTCAGGGATCGAGGCGATCTGGCGACAGAACTGCCACGCGTTACCAACCGAAACAGAACCCTTCGGCTACAGAGACGGCATCAGCCATCCCGCGATCGAGGGAAGCGGCATCGCTGGAAGTAATCCGAAAGAACAGCCGCTCAAAGCCGGCGAGTTCATACTCGGCTACCCGGATGAGCTGGGCGGGACTCAGAAGACCGTCCCCGAAATTCTTGGACGCAATGGAACGTACGTCGCCTTCCGAAAGCTGCACCAGCGTGTTGCGGAGTTTCGCCGGTTTCTCAAGTCTCACTCCGATGGACCAGACGCTGAGGAGTTGATGGCGGCGAAGATGATGGGCCGCTGGCGCAGCGGTGCGCCGCTCGCGCTCTGTCCATTTCACGACGATCCCGTGCTGGGCGCCGACCCGCATCGCAACAACGATTTCCTTTTTCAGGCAGACGATCCGACGGGGTTCACGACGCCTTGTGGCTCACACATCCGGCGCACCAACCCGCGCGACGCACAGATTGCGGGTGTAGCACGAATCCACCGGATGATCCGGCGCGGAACAGCGTATGGTCCACTCCTTCCCGAAGGCGTTCTTGAAGACGACGGCGCCGATCGAGGACTGATTTTTGCGTTCGTGGGAGCGCATCTGGGACGGCAATTCGAGTTTGTTCAGTCCGAATGGATTAACGATGGCATCTTCTTCGGAGGCAACGACGATAAAGATCCGATCACCGGATCGAACACCGAGGCGAGCGGCTTTACCGTGCCAAGAAGGCCGGTACGAAAGCGTCTGCAAGGCAT
>DASTOZ010000545.1:0-6941 GCA_035762365.1 Pyrinomonadaceae bacterium
GTTTATTATTTGATTCATTACCTGCTGAAGTGGCCCCGTATGCTGTCGCAGATCAATATTGGAAATCACGAGGTCAGCCTGAATCTCGTTCCGGTCGATTTTGTCGTGGACGCGATGGCGGCGCTGGCGTTTGATGAGCGCGCAATCGGAAAGACCGTGCAACTCGCGGATCCGTCGCCGCTGACGACCAATCAGTTATTCAACGCGATTGCCGGGGCCATCAACGGCGGGCGGTCGCGCGTTACGGCGCCGCGGTCATGGGTCTACTTTTTCCTCATGCTGCCGCCGTCGCCGAAGATTACGGGCCTGCCGCACGATGCCGTTCCCTATTTCTTTGTGAAGCAGCTTTACGACTCGAACCAGGCGCACGATTTACTCGCGCCACACGGAATCAGCTGCCCACCTTTCGTGAGCTACGTCGACAACATCATCGATTTTGTCCGCCAGCACCCCACGCTCACTTGACACGACTTGGATTTAAACTTATTCTAAGTCCACCGTGAAAGGAACGAAGCTAACACCACAGCGCGAAGCAGTCTATGAGGTGATCCGGGAACGAGACGATCACCCCACCGCTGGCGACATCTTCGAGGCGGCCCGCAAGCGTCTGCCCGGCATCAGCTACGCCACCGTCTACAACTCGCTGCGCTACCTGAAAGAAGCCGGGCTCGTTCACGAGATTAGTTTCGGCGATAGTGCCAGCCGTTACGACGGCGTAATGGAGCGCCACGACCACGCCATCTGCAATCAATGCGGGAAGTTGGTCGATTTGGATTTGCCGGAAGCCGCGAAGCTGATGCCGGCGGCAGCGCGAAAGTCGCGCTTTAGACCGCAATCGGTTCATTTTACGCTGAGGGGAGTTTGTCCGGATTGTTGCGGGTCTTAATCACCCGCCAGGTATTAATAATTATTTTCAACTTTTGGAGGATACATGACAGCAGCAACAGCAGCGGCAGTAGATAAGGCGATGGTGGGCCAGCCCGCGCCGGATTTCGAAATGGCCTCAACGAAGAACATCGAGAAGCTCAACGAGCCCGTGCGCCTTTCCGATTACAGAGGCAAGTGGCTCGTGATGGTCTTCTACCCACTCGACTTCACGTTCGTTTGTCCAACTGAATTGACGACCTTCAGCGACCGCTACCAGGATTTCGTCGACATCGGCGCCGACGTCATCGGCATCTCGACCGACTCCGTTTACTCGCATCGCGCGTGGCTCAACACGCCGCGTGACAAGGGTGGCGTCGCGGATCTGAAGTACCCACTGGCCGCCGACGCGACGAAGAAAGTCGCCAGCGATTACGGCGTGCTCATCGAGAGCCGCGGCATCGCGCTTCGCGGACTCTTCGTGATCGATCCGGAAGGCATCCTGCGGTACAAGGTCGTTCACGATTTGAACGTTGGACGTTCGGCGGAAGAGACGCTGAGAGTGATCCAGGCGTTGCAGACCGGCGGTTTGTGCCAGGCCGAGTGGAAACCGGGTCAGAAAACACTTAGCTAAGAACCAGGAGTTTAGATCCGTGTTTTCCTCGTCTGAGGAGAACACGGATTTAAAAAACATAAATGGCAATGAAAATCGGAACACAGATGCCGAAGCTTGATGGGGCAACGGAATGGTTTGGCGGAACGCAGGCGTTTGCGGAAGCGGAAGTCGAGGGCCGTCCGACGCTTGTGCACTTCTGGGCGGCGAGCTGCGGCATTTGCAAAGACAACCTGCCGCGCGTTGCGCAGTGGCGCGATGAGAAGAAAGATCAGGGATTGCGCGTGATCGGCATCCATATGCCGCGTTACGAGAGCGATACGGACGTCGAGCAGGTTCGCGACTTGATTGGTAAGTATGATCTGACTGAGCCCGTCGCAGTCGATAACGAGCACAAACTGAGGGAAGCGTTTCACAACCATCAGGGCTTTGTGCCGGCCTACTATCTCTTTGACCGTGAAGGAAAACTGCGGAGCTTCGCGGCAGGCGAGCGTGGTTTGGACATGCTCAAGTCGGCGTTGGAACGCGTGCTCGCCACGGAAGCGACCGTTGTTACGAATTAACTACCACAAAAGGCACACAACCAACCCACAGAAGACAAGACCAAGACGAGAGACAGGCCATGCAAGGGGAAACTTTCTTGTGCCTTTTGTGGGTTGGTCTTGCGCTTTTTGTGCTTTACCCTTTTGTCGCTAATTCGAAGAAGCGGACCAGCAGATAGACGCTGATGACCGCGCTGGCGACGGCCAGGCCGATCAGACCGACAATGATTCCGCCGACAAATATCCAGTCGCTGGCGCTGCCCGCGCGTGCTTCTTCGGCCGAAACTGTCGCCCGCTTCCGAAGCAGATCCATGTTCCTTTGATTCGACTTCCACCACGCATCGAGGACGTCGCCAACCACCGGTAAAGAACCGACGACATAGTCGATCCCTAGATTCAATCCCATTCGCAGCAGAGTGATCTTCGGCACGCCGTAGCGCACGGCGTTGACGAGGATGTAGAACGAGACGAGCGAGGTCGCGGTGTCGCCGAAGCCTGGGATCAGCCCGACGAGTGCGTCGAGTCCGAAGCGCCAGCCAAGCACCGGCACACGAAACAGATCGTCCATCAGCCAGGCGAGGCGATCGAGGCTCGTTTCCGTGACGACCTCAGTCTTCCTGCGCGAAGCAATTACCGAATACGCGTCATTTGTTGCCAAAAGAATTTCCCAACCTTGGCTAATGCTCCGAAGGCGTTTTTATTGTCGCCTGATCGTTGTGGGGCTTGTTTGGAGGGGATACCCAAAGTCGCCGCCAGCTCCGCGTCGGGTGGTGCGATGTCTTCGTCACCTCGTTTCGCGGTCAGCCAGCGGGTAAATGTACGTCCAATCATGCGCCTTTGTTCGACCGGGGCTTCTGCGACGAGCGCGATTCGCAGGTCTTCCATTTGCGCGATTTCGTAGAGATTGGCCTGGTAGTAATTGCGGAGCGCGGCGAAGATCTTCTCGTCGCCGAGCGAACGTTGCAGATCGACGAACATCAGCGCGCCTTTCGCAGTGACGATCGCGGCGTACTGAAACGTGTTGCGGTAATCGCGTGAGGGACGATTCGCGTCCATGTCGTCGCCGCCGAACGTGCGATAGAGACGATAGACGCCTTTCACTTGATCTTCGAGGACGGCCGCTGCTTTTTGCGCGCCGTAGGTGCTTTCGTAGTAAAGCAACGACGACCAGCACGACAGCGCTTCATCCAACACCGGCTCGCGCGCCGGATCGTTTCCGACCGCGGCGCCCCACCATTGATGCGCAACGAGATGGGCCACGGCCCATTCCAAACTCTCCTCGACGGACGGGCGTTGCTCGAGAATTATTTGAGGCAGATTGCGCACGGCGGGCGAGTCGAAGTCGACGAAGAAAGCGCTGGCTATGACGTTCAGTCCCGAAAACTCGCAACTCCCAAGACCAGCGACGAGCGGCGCCTCGGCGATGCTGACCGTTTTGAACGGCAGCTTGCCGAACGTCGAATTAAAAACACGAACGGCGTTTGCCGCGACTTGCAACGCGCGTTTGCCGACGCGTTCGTGCTCCGCGAGATAAATCGAGCGAACGTTGATGCCCTGCACTTCCGTGTGTTCGCTGCGTAAACCCCGACCCGCGAGAATCGCAAAGTCACGCAACGCTTCGGCTGCGAACGTCTGGCCGCCCTTGTCAGACTTGTTGGTTTCGGTGCCGGAAGTGAATACCTCTACACCTGTCGGCGCTGTGATTGTGACTTCGTAATCCGCGGCTTCGTTGAAGACGAAGTCGCCGACCGAAGGTTCGACTTTGCGGCGCCACTCGTCGCCATCGTGGACGGCGAGGACCGGATAACCAGCGCCGAGCAACATCACGCCGCGGCATTGGAAGTTGATATCGCGCGCGCGGCGCATCTCGCGATCGCTTCGCAGCGCGGCGCTGACTTGCTTCACGACGTGCGTGGTCAGGCTCGTTTCGTCGCGATCGATCTCCGGCACCGAGCCTTTGAACTTGATTACGACCTCGGTCGAAGCGCCTGGCGCGACGGGCTCGCGAAGATTGATGCGCAGCGTTGTGCCCTGATCGTCGAGCGACGTAAACAGCGGGGTGTCGTCGGCGCCGGTGCGAACTTCCACGATGTCGAGTTGCGGCTCGTCCACCTCGGCTTCAGTCGAGTTGTTGTTCGCGGACGTTCGCTCGCCGGTGCGCAGGTTGGGGTAAAGGTGAAAGTAGAGGACGGAGCTCGGTTTTTCGCCGCGATTGACCCAGCGGACGCGTTCGACACCGGCGTAAGAAAGCTTGTCGAAGTCGATCTTCAGGTCGATCTTGTATGCGTGTCTTGTTTGGGCCGCGACACTCTGCGCCGCCAACACAGCAAACACGATCACAAGCAATTTGAGTTTGCGCTGGTTCACCTGATTACGATCGACTTGATGACGTCGCCGCGGATGATGTTGTCGACGACGTTCATGCCCGCGACAACTCGTCCGAAAACTGTGTAACCGCCATCGAGATGCGGCTGCGGCGAGTGGGTGACAAACCACTGCGAACCGCCGGTGTCCTTGCCTGAAAGCGCCATTCCAACCGCCGCGCGGTCGTAGAGCACTTCATTAATTTCGCAGCGAATCTGGTGGTTTGCCGGGCCGCCATTGCCGTCGCCGCGTGGGTCCCCATCCTGAATCACAAAGTTCGGCACTACGCGGTGGATGGTAATGCCGTTGAAAAAAGATCGCTGGGCAAGCTGAACGAAATTGTCTACGGTCAGGGGGGCCGCCTCGGGGAGCAGCTCAATAGTAAACGAACCCTTCGTCGTAGTCACGACGGCGCGCGGTTTTCGTGTTCCGACGCGTGCCAGGGCGCGCCGGTAATCTTTGTCCGTGTTCGCGGTTTGCACAATGCCGATATGCACGGAAAAGTCACCGGCGCCATTGGTTTTCAGGATTCTGACGGCGCGGCGGCGTACGAGATGATCGTGCCAGCCCAGCACCGACATGATTGCTTTGTTGGCGGCCTCCGATTTTTGCTTGCCAAGCGCATCGAGAATGGAGAGGGCGGCGTCGTTTAAGGGATCTTTTTCGGTGCGAGGCAAGGCGGCCGCGAGAGAGCGCGTGTTTTCCTCGGACGGCGGCAGATCGCCCAACAGGTCGGCTGCCGTGCCGCGGACGATGACGTCAGGGTCGTTGAAGTGTTTGAGCACAACTTCCCTGAGATCGTTCGACTTGAAAGCGGCGAAAGCGCGGAGCACATCTGAGGCGGTGATTTCAGACTTCTGCGGGACGAAGTCTCTCCCTTTGCCTTCCGGCGCGAGTCGATAGAGGAGCATTCCACGAAGCGTCGATGCGGCGGTTGCGGCCAGTTCAGCTTTGTTTGGGACAGACGCCGGCAGCGCGGCGATCTCACCAAGTCCGGCGGCAACAGCCGATGCCCATTCCCAGTAAACAAGGTATGGATTCGCGGCTAATGATTTCGAATCCGCGCCGAAGCCGGCCACATAAACCGCGGGTGCGATTCGTGCCACTGCCAGTTCGATTTCCGGAGCCTTCCGATCGACGCCTTGGGTTGCTTTCTCAAGCCATCTCAGTGCTCGCCTGTCTTCCTTAAGCGCCAGCAGACGACCTAGCGTAGTCGCGATCTCGAGCACTTCGTTTGTTTCGGAGGCGCGGTTCGCAAGGTTTCGTTGTGTAAGAACGTCGCCGCGTTTCAGCAACGTGTCGGCAGCACGGGCGTCTTTCAGTAGTGCCAGCGAACGAATCGCACTGACGCGGACGCGCGAATCCGGATCCTCGACGGCATGCTTCAAGATTGAATCGAACGAAGCTTTGTCTTCCGTAGCGCCGAGCACGCGAGCAGCGTTGGCGCGGACGATTGGATCCGTGTCGGTGTCGAGCAGCTTTCGGAGCTGCTCGTTGCCGTCGTTCAGACGCAAGCGAGCCAATGTGTTACCCGCGTCGGCGCGAACGCGTGCATCGGGATGGGCCAGAAACTTCGCTACGGTCGGACCTGCGTTTGCCGGTCGCGATCGCAACACTGCGGTTAAGCCGAGAATCGCGGTGAGACGATCGGAGGTTGCTGTTTCACTTTTGAGAGCTTCGAGAATCGCGGCGCCAAGTTCGAGTCGTCTGGCTTCCTGATCTCTTGGCAGCACGCCGGCGATCTTTCCTAACGCTTCAATCGCTCGCGCACGGACGATCACCGGCTCGTTCGTCTTCTTCAGGACCGCCAGCATCGCTTCAGCACCGCTCGCGGCTTCGACTTCGCCAATCGCAAACGCCGCCATCGCGCGAACGTCTGTATCCGCGTCGTCGAACAAACCGGCCAACGCGCCTACCGAATCTTCATCGCCGATGCGTCCGGCAGCCAACGCCGCGCGCTTGCGAATTGCTGCGTTTGAGTTCGACAGCAATTCTTTTAGGTCCGCGTCCCAGCGTCGCTCATCTTCAGCCTTCAAGATCCGCAACTGCACGCTGTTTTGAGCAAAGGCAGCAACACACACGACGACGACAACGATCCATCCGCTGACGAATCGAGTGATTGAATTGTGGTTAGGCATCAAGCCTTATGTATCAAGGACTGATGTGCGTAAGCAAGACTTTTCCGGGATTGCTTTTCACATGTGTCTCGCGCTTGCGTGAGGCCAAGGTAAAAGAGCTTGCCGTTATCTAGCGGATAGCCACTGCATTCGCAGGCCGTTGAAAGACCGCATCATCGATCGCAACGTTGTGCTTGATCTCGTCGATGGTGATGACGAGCGTGAGGTTCCCGATCATCTGCGTCATGCTGCACGGCAGACGAAAGCCGTCGACGTAGCGCCAGTCGCTGAAGTAGATCTCAGCTTCCATTGGACCACGCGCACTCGGCCGCGTGAAATCGCGATGGACCAGCAGCCCGCTTTGCGCGTCGAAGTACAGCTTCTCAGCGGCGCCGGTTCGCGGCGACGCTTCGATCATGTAGATCTCGCGGTCGCCTTCTT
>DASTOZ010000546.1:0-4246 GCA_035762365.1 Pyrinomonadaceae bacterium
CGATGACATGCCGTCGATCAGACCTTCGACGTTCAACACTCCGCCTCTCGCTTTCCACAGCAGATACGAGAGCATCGTGTCAAACACCGGCCGGTTGAAGTTGCAATAGTAGCTGGTTAAATAGACGGTCGAGGGCCAGCCAAACTCGCGTAGAATCGGAAACGCGCGGTGGTAAAAATCGCTTGCGCCATCGTCGAACGTCAGCACGACGCTACACTTCGGAAGGGTCCCGCGTTCCAGTCTTTCAAGGCCTTCGCTCAGAGAAAGCACATTGCACCCGTAGTCCTTGAGTGCCTGCATCCGGCTGCGAAATTCGTCGGGAGTGAAATAGAGATGGGGGTTCCAAAGATGCTCGTCGTCGATCGAAACACCGTGATAGCCAAGTATCAGCAACTGGTTCTTCCGCCATTGGCTGCGACTCAGGGCCTGAAACAGACCTATCGACTTGCCAGCACGCAGCGTCACCAATTTGGCGGTTCTCAGAAAGCTCATGGTTATAATGGCTCGACTATAGTTTGTCGAATTTAGCAATGTCTAGCGACATCTCAGACTACCACCGGTTAGAACTCTCGATCGCGGCCGATCCGAACGATTCGCGCCGCGTGATGCCGGTCGTGAATGCGCGCCATCAGCGCATCCTCGACATCGGCTGCGGCGCCGGACAAACGCTGATCGGAAGCAATCTCCAGCCGGGCGTGTGTGCCGTCGGCCTCGATCTCGATGAATCGGCGCTTGCGATGGGGAAACGGTTGAGTCCGGCGATTCACTTTGTTAGCGGCCGCGGTGAATTTCTGCCTTTCACGAATGGGTTCTTCGACCTGGTTATATCCCGCGTTTCACTTCCTTACATGCACATTTCGCGGGCGCTTTCAGAAATGGCGCGCGTCACGGCGCCGGGAGGCGATCTCTGGCTCGTGTTGCACCCGTTCAGCATGACTGCGAAAGAGTTCGGCACTAATCTTACGAGTCTTCAACTCAAAGCGGGTCTTTATCGATTGTGGGTGCTGGTGAACGGGTTGACGCTAAGCACTGTCGGCAAGCAGATGCACTGGCCCGGGAATCCCAACCGGTATGAGACGTGGCAAAGCAGCGGTGCGATCAAGCGCGCGTTGCTTGCCGCCGGATACGAACAGATCCAAATCCATCGCGAGAACCACTTCGTCGTTACCGCAGCTCTATCCTCACGCAAAACCGCAAAGCCGCAAAGCCGCAAAGACGAGTCTTAAGAACACGGCAGTGCTTTGCGTCTTTGCGCCTTTGCGTGAGAAATACTCTTCCGCTAAAGGCACTATTTGTGCAAAGCGCCAAAAGACGCGGCGACCGATTATTCCACCATCACAGCCTTTTATTCCACGGTCACGGATTTGGCCAGGTTGCGCGGTTGGTCCACGTCACAGCCGCGTCGCACCGCAATGTGATACGCCAGCAACTGCAATGGAATGATCGACAGGATCGGCGACAGCAGATCGCTCGACGCGGGTATCTCGATCACGTGGTCCGAAACCACCGACGACATCGTGTCGCCTTCAGTCAACACCGAGATCACGATGCCTTCGCGTGCTTTGACTTCCACGATGTTCGAGTGCGTCTTTTCATAACGCAACTCCGACGCGCGATTGCCGTCTTCACGAGTGTTGATGAACAGCACTGGCAGACGCTCGTCGATCAGCGCGTTTGGACCATGCTTCATCTCGCCAGCCGGATATCCTTCGGCGTGAATGTACGAGATCTCTTTCAACTTCAACGCGCCTTCGAGCGCGACTGGGAAGTTGATGCCGCGCCCAAGGTAGAGAAAGTCAGTCGAGCGAAAGAACTCCTTCGATAGCTCCTCGATACCGTCTGAATCGTTGAGCAGGTGTTCGAGTTTGACGGGCAGCTCCGCGAGCTCCTGCGCATGAAACCTCGCCTCGTCGTCCTTCAACGTGCCGCGTACTTGTCCGAGATACAGCCCGAGCAAGTAGAGCGCGATCATCTGGCTGGTGAATGCCTTCGTCGAGGCGACGCCGATCTCGGGACCAGCGTGCGTTAAGATCGTTCCATCCGCTTCGCGGACGATCATCGATCCCTGCACATTGCAGATTGCCAGCACGCGCGCGCCGAGCTCTTTCGCTTCGCGCAAGGCGGCGATCGTGTCGGCGGTTTCACCCGACTGCGAAATCACGAGCAGCAGCGTCTTCTCGTCCATCACCGGATCGCGATAACGAAACTCGGAAGCGTAATCGACGTCGACCGGAACGCGCGCAAGCTGCTCGATCATGTACTTGCCAGCGAGTCCCGCATGCCATGACGTGCCACACGCGGCGATCTTGATCGACGTGAAGCGTTTGAAATCCGCTTCGGTGATGTTGGCCATCTCGTCGAGAAACACGCGTCCGGTGTCGAGCGAAACGCGACCCTGGACCGTGTCGCGAACGGCGCGCGGCTGCTCGTAAATCTCCTTGAGCATGAAATGCTTGAAGCCGCCCTTTTCCGCCATGATCGGATCCCACGTGATCCGTTGAATCGACGGCTGGACCGTGTTGCCTTCGAAGTCCATCACGCGGACGGCGTCTTTGTTGATGACGGCGAGCTCGCCGTCGCCGAGGAAGAAGACGTCGCGCGTGTGATGCAGGATTGGTGGAATGTCTGACGCCACGAAGAACTCGCGATCGCCGAGGCCGATGACCACGGGCGGACCCTGACGCACGGCGATGATCGTGTCGGGTTCGTCGGCGTTGATGATCGAAAGCGCGAAGATCCCGCGGAGTTCGCCCGCAGAGGTGCGAACAGCTTCTTCAAACGACATGTTGTGGCGCAGGTGTTCCTCGATGAGGTGCGCGATGATCTCGGTGTCGGTCTCGGTGACGAAGCGGTGATCCGTGTGACGAAGTTTCTCTTTGAGTTGCAGGTAGTTTTCGATGATGCCGTTGTGGACGACGACGACGCGGCCGGTGCAGTCACGATGCGGGTGCGCGTTCTCTTCGGTGGGGCGCCCGTGCGTGGCCCAACGAGTGTGGCCGATGCCGTAGGTGCCGTCGAGCGGGCTCAAACGGATCGCCTCTTCGAGGTTGCGCAGTTTGCCTTCGGCGCGGCGTATCTCGAGATCGTGGTTTTCGTTGACGACGGCAATGCCGGCGGAGTCGTAACCGCGATACTCGAGCTTTCGCAGGCCGTCGATGATCAGCGGCACGACCTGTTTGTTACCCACATACCCAACAATTCCACACATAGCGTTTCCTTAAAGTCCGTTTTTAATCCGCGGAAATCCTATTTCAACTTCTTCTTCACTTTCGCGGGGACGCCGGCGACGAGCGAATCGGGTGGTACGTCTTCCGTTACAACTGATCCGGCGGCCGTCATCGACCGCGCACCGACCGTCACCGGCGCGACGAGCATCGTGTCCGAACCGATCTTAACATCGTCTTCGATGATCGTTTCGTGCTTGTGCTTCCCATCGTAGTTGCACGTGACGGTGCCGGCGCCGATGTTCGTTCGCTCGCCGATCGTCGCGTCTCCGAGATACGTCAGATGCATCGCCTTGGCGCCGCGTTTCAGTCGCGACTTCTTCACTTCAACGAAATTGCCGACGGTGGCTTTGTCTTCGAGCGTCGCATTCATGCGCAGATGAGCGAACGGCCCGATGGAACAGTTGGAACCGATTTCCGAGTCAACGACGACCGAATGATCCTTCACGGTTACATCATCGCCCAGACGCGAATTTGTGATGCGCACACCGGAGCGGATCACGCAGCGTTCTCCAATCGCCGATCTGCCTTCTATTGAAACGCCAGGGTAGATGATGCAGTCCTGGCCGAGTTGCGCTTCCGGACCGACGTAGGCATGCGACGGATCGATAAACGTGACGCCGGTATCGGTCATCAGGCGTCGAATCGTGTTGCGCCGCATCAGGTTTTCACACTCCGCCAACTCGGCCCGGCTATTGATCCCCGACGCCTCGCGCGGGTCGTCGTGCCGATACACGCTGACGACACCGCCGCGCGAAAGAATTATTTCGGCCACGTCGGTCAGGTAATACTCGCCCTGGTCATTGGCAGGTTCAACAAGGCGCAGCGCCTTAAACAGTTCGCGCGCGTCAAAGCAATAAATTCCACTGTTGATCTCGCGGATTTGTCTTTGTTCCGCCGTCGCGTCTCTCTGTTCGGCAATGCGCGCAAAAGAATCGTCTTCGCTACGGACGATGCGTCCGTAGCCGGTTGGATTTTGCATCTCGACGCTGAGAATCGAACACGTTGCACCCACCTCGCGA
>DASTOZ010000547.1:0-2017 GCA_035762365.1 Pyrinomonadaceae bacterium
GACCAGGCAGGGTCACGGTCAGCGACGCCGGTCGTGTTGGTCAAGTTGCGTACGTCACCCTTTTCGGCGGGGACGGTAAGAATTTCTCCGCGTGCTTCAAAGAGAGCACGGGCGCCAGTAGGAGACAGAGCGACGTTCAAAATGCGGTCGCCCACCTTCTCGTACTTCGCCCGCACCGAAGGAATATCGGCGTTGATGGTGACGTTTACACGTTTCGTTTGGCTTGTCTTCAGATCATATAGATTGAGCGATCCAAATTGCTCGTAAACGATCGTATCCGACGCACCTCCACTAGAAACTGAAGCCGACTTAATGTCTAAGCCCGGGTTGGAAAGTGCCTGCGTTACCTTTTTCGATGCGATGTCGTAGACGAACAGAGTAATTGGGCCATTGCGATCAGACAGAAAGTAAATCTTCCGACCATCTCCCGCAGGCCACATTGGATTAAAGTCGTTCGAGTCAGTGCGAGGAATCTTCTCAACGCTTGAGTCGCTCAGCGTCGCAATAAAGATCGGAGTGGCAGTACCGCCACGATAACGCTTCCAGGCCTGAAATGAGCGCGGCAGCGGAACGTAAGCCAGGCGCGACGCGTCTGGCGAGTACGAACCCTCGTAGGCCATGGGCAGCGGTACGGCAGTTGGGTGAACGCCGTCAATCGCCATCGTGAAGAGCTGTGCGGTGCGGCCAGTTTCAGCGCTGCGCGCCGATACAATCAGCACCTGCCGACCATCCGGTGTCCAACCCGCAAGTTGATCCCCACCTGGATGGTAGGTCAACCGCCGAGGGACGCCGCCCGAAGCCGGCATGACGTAGACGTCGACGTTGCCGTCGTACTCGCCCGTGAACGCGATCCACTGGCCGTCTGGCGAGAAAAGTGGGTTGAATTCACGGCCCACACCGGTCGTCAAGCGGCTGGCTTCGCCGCCCTCACGCGCTACCGACCACAAGTCGCCCGCGTAGGAAAACACGATATGTGTTTTGTTCAGCGTCGGCGTCCGCATCAGCAGCGGGTGGTCTTGTGCCCAAACGAACGATGTCGCGCTGAATATGAGCGCTAGGATCAGAAGTACTTTTTTCATTTCATCTCCTTGTTGAGGATGAGTTGGTGCCGGCAACTGGACCGCACGCGTTGCTTGCATTTATAGACGGCTCGCCCAGGGGATACAGCAAGCAGTCCGATCACTCTTCACTTTACGGGTTATTAATACTCCGACCAGACTCGGCTCTCACTATGTGGTGGCACACACGTCAACAGCACGAATGCGACGACTACATAAAGCCGAAGAGAACAACGCGTGCGCCACTAATACCAGACATGGTCGCAGCGTGCAAATGCGCTGGCTCAAGACCACCGGTTTGGACCAAACTTATACAACGGCATTGTCGTGACGAATGGAACTGGCGTCACCGAGACCGCACAGGTTAAGTATCCAAAAACGATAACTGTTTGCCAGGCGCGTTTTGGGTAACTGAATCGGTTTGCGAAATCAGTTGTTCCACTTCCTCAGCAGTTGACGAGTTGGGCCACGGAATTGCTCCCTTTCGCTGTAGCGCCTCGAGACCTCTGCCCAGGTCGCCAGTCGAGCGAACGTAGATTGGAACGAAGTGCCACTTATCTAACTGCTCCGCTGCGCCGGCCCACGTCCCACCCTTTTCAAAATCTGAATTCACTACGAGTGCCGCATCCGCGAGTGCGTAAATCAATTTATTTCGTTGCATCGCATGGCCGACATTGAAGCCCGCCGAAGGATCGTAAGGCGATATCAACACGAGTTTTGAATCTAGTAACAGATCGCGGTGCTCGCGATTTAAGGCGGCTCGCTCCAAACTATCCGCCATGACGCCAACGGCCTTTCCGCCTGCCGCTAGAGCACCTCTCATCGCTGCCTGATCAATACCGCGAGCGCCGCCGGAAACAAGCGTCTTATTTGCTTGTGCTGTCAACGCTCCGACATTCTGTGTGAACTCGATAAGCTGAGGGTCGACGTCTCGAGATCCAACCACAGCCAGGCCACCT
>DASTOZ010000548.1:0-4453 GCA_035762365.1 Pyrinomonadaceae bacterium
CGACCGCGCTCTCGAGTTGCGCATCGTCCATCGCCTCAATCTCCGCGCCGTTAACAACGCGACCGTGCTTGCTTAATCCCAACTCGTCGGCAACGGCTTTTGCGGTCAGTGGATGATCGCCGGTGATCATCATTACTTTGATCCCGGCTTCTTCACACCTGCGCACCGCCGCTTTCGCTTCCGGACGCGGCGGATCGATCATTCCGGCGAGCCCCAGCAGCGTCATCTCGTTTTCCGCGTCTTCGACGACGGCGCGGGGCTTGTAAGCAATCGCCAGAACACGCAGCGCTTCGGCAGCCATCTGTCGCGCGCTCTCCAGCACTTCCGCGCGCCGCTTTTCGTCGAGCGTCTCAACTCCTGTTTCGGTTAACTGCAACGTGCACGATGACAGAATCACCTCCGGCGCGCCTTTTGAATACGCGACGATGCCAGCCGGCGTTTGGTGCAACGTCGTCATGCGCTTCGTTTCGGAAGTGAAAGGTATCTCGGAAACGCGCGAGAACTCGGCGTCGAGTTGCGCTTTGTTCAGACCAGCCTTCGCAGCCGCGACCACCAGCGCGCCTTCAGTCGGATCGCCTTTGACTTCCCATGTTCCGGCGCCGTTTTTCTGTTCGACGCGCGCGTCTGAAGCGAGTGCTGCTGCTCGCAACAACATCGACAGCGGCGTCGAATTTACGGCGCCGGAGCCGTTCACCGAGAATGTCCCTTCGGGCACATAACCGGTGCCTGACACGTCGATCATCTGCCCGTCAACGTAAAGCCGCCGCACGGTCATTTCATCTTTCGTCAGCGTGCCTGTTTTGTCGGAGCAAATGACGGAAGTGCTGCCAAGGGTTTCGACCGCAGGCAGACGCCGAATGAGCGCGTTGCGACGGACCATTCGCTTGACGCCGAGCGCCAGCGAGATCGTGACGACCGCAGGCAGAGCTTCAGGAACAACAGCCACTGCCAGCGCCACGCCGAAGATCAGCATCTCGATAAAAGGCTGACCGCGAAACAGTCCGAGCGCGACGATTACAAACACAACCGCAAATGCAGCCCGCGCCAACTGTTTACCGATGCGGTCGAGGTTCTTCTGAAGCGGCGTCTTCATGGTGTCGACGTCCTGCAGCATGCGCGCGATCTTGCCGAACTCGGTCGTCATGCCGGTCGCGACGACGAGCGCGCGGCCGCGGCCGTACGTGACAGCCGTTCCCGCGAACGCGATGTTTCGTTGATCTCCGGCGGGAAGTTGCGGTTCCGAAAGCGGAGTCGAATGTTTCTCAACGGGCGCGGACTCGCCAGTGAGCGCCGCTTCGACTGTTTGCAGGTTAACGGCTTCGGTCACTCGCGCGTCGGCGGGGACCTTGTCGCCGGTCGACAGGACAATCACATCTCCGGGCACGAGATCGCGCGCCGGAACACGTTCTTCGCGTCCATCGCGAACGACGGTCGCATTCGGCGCCGCCATTTCGCGCAGCGCTTCAATGGCGCGCTCGGCGCGAAACTCCTGTATGAAACCGAGTATCACCGCGAACAGCACGATGACGGTGATCGCGATCGCTTCGACACCATGGCCCAAAAACGCCGACAGCGTCGTTGCGAGCAGCAGGATGACGATCAGAACGTTTTTGAACTGTTCGAACAGGATGGACCAGGCTGAGATGTGGGCGCGCGCCTGAAGTTCGTTTGGTCCAAACTTCTCCAGTCGCTTTGCGGCCTCGTCGGAAGTCAGACCTCGCGGTCCGGACTCCAGACGTTCAAGACTTTCTTGTACGGTTAAAGTGTGCCAGCGGGTGCTGGACTTGTCTTCGAGACTCGTTTTGGATAGGGCCACCAATGCATTCCTTTCGCGCGTAGTTCGACGTGTAAAGCCGCGCCAAAAGAAAAAAACCTTTTGCGCGCGACACATCAGCCGCAAAAGGTCTTGGTCGTGGAGCTGACTCTGTTTGCCCTACCCGATACGCCGGGCACCCGCGCGGGTGCCGTGTTGACGGCTGCACCGGACCATAAAGGCAGGTGACCTACTCCCCTTTTTCGTGTTCAGATTCTACAACCGATGACAGGTGAGTTCAAATTCCATTTGTGTTGCTTGAGAAATCCGTGATATATGGCGTCGCATGATCCGGATCGCCGTTGTTTTATTGTTCTTGTCGGCGACAACACTCGCTCAGGATTCGACTGCGTACCCCGAGTTGCCGCGGTTCAGGCAGGTCAGCGAAAGACTCTATCGCGGTGCTCAACCGCTCGACGGCGGCGTCAGCAAACTTCACGAACTCGGCATTAATACGGTCATCAACCTGCGCGGCGCCGATGAGCGCTCGAGGGCGGAAGAGGCTGCCGTTCGCGCGCTCGGCCTGAATTACTTCAACGTTAGCCTTCCGCGTTGGGGGCGGCCTGAGGACACGCGAGTCGTCCGCATTATGGAACTGATAACCAGCGCCGATAACGGGCGCGTGTTCATTCATTGCAAAGACGGGGTCGACCGAACGGGCGTGATCGTCGCGATCTATCGCATGACGCACGATGGCTGGAGTGCCGAGCAAGCGGTCGCGGAGGCAAAACACCTGGGCATGCGGCGCACTCAATTCTGGATGCGCGACTACGTGGACGACTACGGCGACCGTGTGCGCAAGGTCGGTCCGCAAAACGCGCTGCAGTCTCCGCACGTCGACGAAGAATTTGACGATCGCATTGGCAACAGCATGCGTGTGGTTGAAAGAGGAGCGCTCAAAGCGAGACGAGCTGCCGCACGATTCCTGCACAAGTTCTCTACGTCCCTACGATAGACCACTATCCCTATTTGACCTGCAACACATCATCGATGGCGCCTATCTGTGCCTCCATGTCGAGCGCCGTACACTTCCTTTGGACCTTCAACTGCTGACACATCGCAATCGATTTTTGCATGTAAGCCTCTCGCTCTGGCCCACTGTTTCTCTCCTCTAACTTCGCCAGTCGGGCGTATGCGATCATGATCTCTGCTTTGGCAGTTTCGCCGAGAGTGGATGAGGGATCGGCGATCTTGCGTTCGAGAAAGTTGACGAAATCGAGAAGCGCCGTTTTGGCGGCGGCATAATCGGCGGTCCGATATTGTCTGTACGCATATTCGCCGCGCTCAGCCGCCTCTTTCAACTCGGCCACTTGAGCCTGATTCGTGCAGGAGGAAAGACAAAGGAGTAGCGCCAGCGTGGCGATCATGTGGAGGCGACTTTGAAGTGTTTTCATAGCAGCACACCTTCCGAATCAGAGCGTGAATGCGCGAGATCATTTAATCAGAAGATGATTGCAATTGACACCTGAAAAAATTGCTACTAAGGTAGCGCGTGGTCCAGCCCGGAAAATAACACCTCCCGAAATTTAGCACCGTGTTCAGCGCTTGGTCGTCCCCCGGTGTGCCTCTCGCGCAGAGGTGTGCCTCTTACAATCAGTGCCCGCAAAGCCGTCCTTTAAGGAGATTCACAATGAAACAAACCCTTATGAGTCGCTGTGTGGCGATCTCGATTCTGGTGTTGCCTCTGATGCTGGCTGCTGGCCCGAGCGCGTTCGCGCAGGGGAACCCAAACGGCGTGTCTAATAAAGAAATGAGAGAGCTGTTGAAACGGCCAGGCAAGGTCGTTAGCGAAGCGAAGTCCGCGCCTGGCGGCGACTTGAAACTGACCGGCTATCGGGTCGAGGAGATTCAACTGCCGCGCAGCATGACCGTTGAGGTTCAAGGCCGTGAGGCCGTCGTTAACCGGGCGTGGCGAGTTACCGTCGATGGTGGTCCATTTCCTGTTCGCGCGCTTCCAGCCGTCATTTGGATTGACGATCAAATCGTCGGCAATGGCATCGAGAACGAGACGCTGTCGCAAATCACGGCGATCACGTTCGATAGTTCGTTGGTGCGCGAAGGAGGCGTTGTCTCGATCTCGTATGGCGCCGACAAACAGGGCCGACAAACTGTTCCGCAGCGGCTCCAATTGAAGCGTGAAGGAGGAAACCAATGAAAACAAGGGCTCATTACATCCGCACGCTTTGTGTAACGGTCTTGCTGCTCGTCAGCGCCGCGTCAGCGAACACGTTCGCGCAGGCGCCAGACCCCGGTACACCTGGACCACTGGCGGTCACTCGCGAAGAATACAACTTCGGCGACACGGCTTTTCAGCCGAGCGATTTTCCGGGGCCAGTGGAACTCATCGCTTCTATTCACTACCCAACAAACCTGTCCGGCGGCCCTTTCCCAGTAATCGTTTTATTGCACGGTCGACACGCCACGTGTTTCAAAGGTGGGAGTGCGCTTTTGCAGTGGCCCTGCACGTTCCACGGGAGCCAGCCGATTCCCAGTTATAAAGGCTACGATTATTTTTCCGAGATCCTGGCGAGCCACGGATACGTCGTCGTCTCGATTAGCGCGAACGGCGTCAACGCTGTCGACAACGGGGTGTTCGACCTCGGTGCTCTCGCACGGGCGGAGCTTCTCCAGAAGCATCTC
>DASTOZ010000549.1:0-2986 GCA_035762365.1 Pyrinomonadaceae bacterium
AGTCGTAACTCACCCGAACCACCTTGCCCCTCAATCTCGCGGAGCAGCGCTGGAATCTGCGCGGCTTTGTCAGCGACAGCAATGAAGCCGAGCCGTTTGAGAGTTTTTGCATCGAGACTACGAAGATTGTGGCTTTGATACCCATTGGTTTGCCTGCGACACGCAACCAGCGACGCTCCTGGCCAAAATGCCTTTGCGTGATCGATTGCCGTGTGCAGTTCGACCATGTCCGCACCCGGCACGACTTCGTAAAGCACGGCCAGCGGCGGTGGTATTTCCGAGTTGCCCGATGCTTGGTTCTTCTTCTGTTGAGCCAGCGCAACCTCGACTTCAACTTCGCGCAGACCTTCGATCAGCGTCTTTACTCCCGCCGCACGCAACGCCTCGATCAACTCGTAGGCAGGTGCTTCGTGAGCATCAGTCAATAGGATTACGTGACTCGACACGCTCGCTGGTCCTCGCTAATCGCCGCGTGCTACGCGGCCGGAAAGTGCAACTTTGTACTGGCTGCTATTCCCCTGTGAATCCTGTGCTTCGACTGCAATCTCCCGCGTCGCCCTCGCCGCGCTAACCTGGATTTGGAATGTTCCATCGCTCGCGACCGCCGTTTCACGTCCGCCGCAACGGATCGTCGTGCCCGGCTCGGCGCGTCC
The DNA here is from genome assembly GCA_035762365.1 of Pyrinomonadaceae bacterium. Taxonomy (GTDB): domain Bacteria; phylum Acidobacteriota; class Blastocatellia; order Pyrinomonadales; family Pyrinomonadaceae; genus PSRF01. Next base: position 654 of record DASTOZ010000549.1, read on the forward strand.
ACGAACAAGGTAAAGACTCCCACCCAACAATTCGGCACTTAAACTCTGAACCGCCACCTGCGAACCCGTGCCGCGCGTCGCAACGATGAACTTCAATGGATCGCTCCAGTCACTCACCTGACCAGTCGACGCCGTCGCTCGTATGCGCCAGAAGTAAACGCCCGGCCGCAAATCACTCGCGCCAAACTCCGTCGCCACCAACTGATCGCGTTCGATAACTTTTCCATCGGTAACGAAGAACGGCGAAGTCGCAACTTCCACTCGGTAGTAAGCGGGAGTGCCTGACTGCGGGCGCTGCCATTTCAACGCGACGCTCGCGGCGCCGTTCGCGCCCACGAAAACTTTCTCGAGATCGTGCGGGAGTGCTGGTTGCGGAACGTCGAGTAACTTCTGCGCGGGCGAAATGCGTCCGGAGTTGTTCACCGAAACGTACTCGCCGCCCTTGATCGAAGCCTTGTCACCGGCGGCGTTCGTCGTCTCGATCGCACCGCTGGCGACGCGGATTTCTTCAGTACCTTCCGGATTTACGCCGAAGCTCGCGTTGGTCTGCTCACCCACGGTGTTCTTGGTTTTCGGAGTTTCGACCACATTCGTCGTGCCGTCACCCTGTTGCTCGGTTCGGACCGAGAGCTGACCACTGTCGACTCGTACGTGAACGTTTGTTCGCTTGCCGTCATCACCCTTCGCATTGTCGCGGACGATGATGGTGCTGTTGGGTTTGATCAGCAGAGTTGAGCCGTCCGCCAGACCGATGCGGGCGCGGCCGTTCGCCTGCGTCTGCACGGTGTCGCCGGGGAAGAGTTCGGTTTCAGCGCTGGCCGCGATGATCTCGCGGGTGGCCGCGCGAATTACGCGGACATCGCCTTCGAACGAGACAAACCGCGCGCCCGACGGGCTCTTGAGTTCGGCGAAACTTTTGAAGGGATTCCCGTAGATCTTCACGTACACGGCCGCCCCGATGCACATCACGATAACGAAGAAGACGGCGACTATCAGATACAGAAAGCGCTTCTGGATAATCCACCAATCAAAGGCAAACCGACTGGTTTTATTGGCAACCATGGGCTGATCTACTAGGAAAGGACGTATCTACTGAGATCGTGTGCGGTTTAAGGCACTATTTGGGCCGCACGGGCTATGGGTGTGAGTCCGAATGGCGTTGACGGGGCGAAAACCCACCGTTTTCCAGGCAGCAACACTACCGGCTTGGAATTTAACATACGACCAAAGGTCGGTTCAAGCATGTTTATCAATGTGAATAGGTGTTTTCTGGGCTCCGCGAGCGCCTAATCCTTGGCGGAGTCGAAATCGGGAGGAAGATCGACTTCGATTCGGGTTTCCTCGCTGGCGGGGAACAGCAACGAGGCGCCGATCGACCCGATGAGCACCGCCGCGACGACGGCCAGTGACAACCACGTTGGAATGTGTACGCCGAAGGCCGTGATCAGCATCTTTATGCCGATAAAACTGAGGACAATGGCCAGTCCAAACCGTAGATAACGGAATTTGTCGACCACGCCTGCCAGCAGAAAATACATCGACCTTAGGCCGAGAATTGCGAACACGTTGGAGGTGTAAACGATGAAGGTATCGCGCGTAATCACGAAGATCGCCGGGATGGAGTCGACGGCGAAAACCAGGTCGGTAATTTCCACGACGACCAGGACCAGCAACAGCAGCGTTCCGGTGCGCTTTCCGTTGACGGTCGTAAAAAACTTTTCCTCGTCGTAGTGCCGCGTGATCGGGAGGAATCGCGTGACCAGCCGGACGACGGGGTTCTGTTCCGGATGGATTTCGACTTCCTCCTGCTTGAACATCTTTAGGCCGGTGTAAACGAGGAAGCCGCCAAAGATGTAGATGATCCAATGGAACCGCTGAATCAGCGCGGCGCCGATGAAGATCATCGTCAGGCGCATGAAGAGCGCGCCCATCACGCCCCAGAAAAGCACGCGGTGCTGAAACTTAGCCGGTACTTTGAAGTAGGAAAAGATCAGCAGGAAGACGAAAAGATTATCGACCGAGAGCGATAACTCGATGATGTAGCCAGTGAGGAACTCTAAGCCTCGGTTAGAACCCTGATACCGAAATACCAGGTAGGCAAAGAGCATCGCCAGCGTCACCCAGACGCCGCTCCAGAGCCACGCTTCTCGATATTTAATTGTGTGAGCTTTGCGGTTGAAGAGCCCCAGATCGAGGCTCAGCATGGTGAATATGAATAAACTGAACCCGATCCACAACCAGGTTGAGCCGCCAATTGCGTCCATGAAGGCGATTAAAATAGCATCACGATCGCTTTTGAGCAAAAGCTGGTAAGCCGCGGATGAACGCGAATG
>DASTOZ010000550.1:0-2276 GCA_035762365.1 Pyrinomonadaceae bacterium
CGACGACGCACTAGTGATGAAGATGCGCGAGAAGCACAGTGGCCGCGTGTTGACGTTTGGGATCGACAACGTTGCGGACGTCTCCGCGACGGACATCGATACCGGAGCGCTCGGGCAGATCTCGTTTCGCTTGCGCACGCCGTTGGGTGAAGCGAAGGCGTCGCTGGCGATGAGCGGGCGTCACAATCTGAGCAATGCGTTGGCGGCGGCAGCAGTCGGAACGGCCTTCGACGTGCCGACGGAAGAGATCGCCGCGGCATTGAAGACGGCGCAGTCGCCGAAGATGCGCGGGCAGATATTTGATTTCGCGGCCGGGTTTACGGTCATCGACGACTCGTACAACTCGAACCCGCGATCGTTGCTGAACATGGTGCGCACGATGGCCGACGCACGGCAGGGTCGCAAACGATTGATCGTGATCGCCGGCGAGATGCTTGAGCTCGGACCCGATGAAGTCTCGCTGCATCGTGACGCCGGACGCGAGATCGCCGAGACGGGCGTGAACATTGTTTGGGGTGTCCGCGGTCTTGGCAAAGAGATCGCATCAGGCGCCGCAGAAGCTGGAGTCGAAGCGACGCGGTTTTTCGAATCGTCAGACGATGCGGCCGCTGAAGTTGTTAAGGAGGTGAGGGAAGGAGACCTGATCCTGATTAAAGGCTCGCGCGGTGTTGCCACGGAAAAGGTGGTGAACGCCTTGCGCGATCGTTACCCATCGGCCGGCGAGGACGTAAAAGGTTGAGTGAGATCCGAGACTGCCAATTGGCAATTGGCGATTGGCAATCGGCAATACCAAGATGATCTATTGGCTTCTTTACGAACTGGTTTACAACCACTTCAAGGACAGGGATTGGCATCTCATAAAGGCGCTCAACGTCTTTCAGTACGTCACGTTTCGCACGGCGTACGCGACGATCACGGCGCTGCTGATCTCGCTCTTCTTCGGCGGCAAGCTGATCGAGGCGCTGCGCAAGTGGAACGTTGGACAACAGATTCGGGAAGAAGGTCCGCAGGGCCATCAGGTCAAACGCGGCACGCCAACGATGGGCGGTGTGCTGATCGTCGGCTCCGTTCTGATCTCGACGTTGCTATGGGCCAAGCTCTCGAGCATCTACGTTTGGACCGCGGTCATTGCGACACTGCTGTTTGCCGCCGTGGGCTTTGTCGACGACTACTCGAAGATGGCGAAACAGCGCAGTCTCGGATTGACGGGACGGCAGAAGCTGTTGGCCCAGGCATTGGTGGCAGTGGGTGTTTGGGCAGTGCTTTACGTGACGACGAAGTATTCGTGGAACGTGAGCATTCCGTTTTTCAAGGCCACTTCCGACCCGACATCGGCTGGAAAGACGTTTATCGGTCCTTACCTGTATTTGATCCTGATCGGCATCGTGCTGCTTGGTTCGTCGAATGCGGTGAACCTGACCGATGGTTTGGATGGATTGGCGATCAGCGTGACGTTCATCGCGATGAGCGCGTTGACCGGGTTCACGTATCTCAGCAGCGATGCGCGTTGGGCCGGTTATCTCGACCTGACGCACCGGCCGGAGGCGGCTGAGTTGACAGTGTTTTGCGGTGCGATGGCGGGCGCGAGTCTTGGATTTCTGTGGTACAACGCGCCGCCCGCGCAGGTGTTTATGGGAGACGTAGGGAGCCTCGCCATTGGCGGGGCGATGGGAACAGTTGCGGTGCTCACGAAGCAGGAGTTCATGTTGCTGATGGTGGGCGGCGTGTTCGTGATCGAAGCGCTGTCGGTGATGCTGCAAGTGAGCGTGTTCAAGATGACGAAGCGCACGACGGGCACCGGGCGTCGTTTATTCAAGATGACGCCGTTGCATCATCACTTCGAGATGCAGGATTGGCGGGAGTCGAAGATCGTTTTCCGGTTTTTGATTTTGGCGATCCTGTTTGCGTTGCTGAGTCTCTCGACGTTGAAACTCAGGTAGCACAAGAAGCACAAAGGCAGACACGAAAAGGCACAAGAGAGTAAGTGGAGTTAAGCGGGAAGAAGGTTTTGATCATTGGTGCTGCACGGAGTGGGATTGCAGCGGCCAGGTTTTTGTTGCAGCGAGGCGCGACTGTCGCCTTGAACGATCGGAAGCCGTTGGACCAGTGGTCACCGGAAGCGCTGGCGTTGAAAGAGTCCGGAGTGGGTTTGTTGCCGGGGGATCCGCCGAGTTGGTTGCTGGATCAGATGGAGCTGGTGGTGGTGAGTCCGGGTGTTCCGGCCAACATCATTCCGATTCGTTACGCGGAACGAGCAGGGGCGGAAGTTATCGGCG
>DASTOZ010000551.1:0-13441 GCA_035762365.1 Pyrinomonadaceae bacterium
AGATTGGACCAATGAGCGGGAAGTCGAACGTGATTTATTGGCTCGAGAAGCGCGGGATCGTGGCCGACGAAACGCTCGTCAATCGCATCTACGAACATGCCAAAGCGGCTCACGGTGTGCTCGAAGAAAGCGAAATTCTAAGTTTGGTCTAAGCGGTTTTGTAGTCCATGAGTTCGGCATTAAACACTTCCCCGTCTCTCACTGCTCGATCTTTGCTGTCCGCTGCGGAAGTAAGTCGCGCCCTCAGCTTCTTCGAAAACAACGCCGAAGCAATCACGGACGAGCAGATTCAGATCTGTTCGATCCCGGCGAGCCCGTTTGGTGAACAACAACGCGCCGAGTACCTCGCGGAGAAGTTCCGGACGATTGGTCTGACTGAGGTCGAGATCGACGAAGAAGGCAACTGCCTCGGACTGATCGAAGGCACTTCGCGATCGCCGCTGCTCGTCGTCAGCGCCCACCTCGACACTGTGTTCGCGCCGGACACCGATTTCACCGTTGTGAGATCCGGCAAACGACTGCTCGCTCCGGGCATTGCCGACGACGGTTGCGGACTCGCGGCGCTAATTGCGCTGGCACTTGTGATTCAAACGGAGAAGATTCGCCCTGAGGGTTCGATCTTGTTCGTCGGAACTGTAGGCGAAGAAGGCGAGGGAAACCTGCGTGGAGTTCGCTATCTGTTGACGCGCGGGCCGAGGGCGTCGAAGGTCGATGCGTTTCTGAGTTTCGATGGACCAGGCATCGATCGCATCACGAACCGCGCCCTTGGCTCGCGACGTTATCGCGTCGAGATTAGCGGTCCCGGCGGACATTCGTGGGGCGACTTTGGTTTGCCGAATCCCGTGCACGCTCTCGGGCGCGCTGTTGCGAAACTCGCCGGTTATCCATTGCCGCGCGAGCCACGGACCACGTTCAACGTGGGACGCATCGAGGGCGGTGCAAGCATCAACGCCATCCCCGAAAAGGCGACGATGGACGTCGATCTTCGTTCCGGCGCAGACGTGGAGTTGCGGCGTCTTGATTCGTTTTTCCGTCGCGCTGTGAAACAATCTGCGGACGAAGAGAACGCGAATAGACGTCCCGGAGATCCGTTGCTCGAGTTGAAAGTTGACCTGATCGGCGAACGACCGTCGGGAGAAACGCCGTCCGATTCACCGCTCGTCGAGCTTGCTGTCGAAGCTACAAAGGTGCTCGGAGTAGAACCGCGGCTCGATCAGTCGTCGACCGATTCGAATCTTCCCATCTCGCTGGGTATTCCGGCGATCACGCTCGGCGCGGGTGGCGCCTCCGGCTCCTCGCACACACTCGCCGAATGGTATGACGCGACGGATCGCGACCTCGGTCTCAAACGCGCGCTACTCGTAATCCTCGGCGTGGTCGGACTGGACCACAAATAAAAGAAGAACAAGTCAGGAAGGGGGCAACGACCCCGCAACCGCAAAGCGGGGGCGCGCCACGCTTAACAACCTTCCTGACTTGTCCTCAATAAGCTACTGGTTAATCGGAATCGAAATCGTTGCCGAACCTGCTTTGCCCGGGGGGAAGCGCTTCTGCCGCGCGATTCTCAACGCGTTCGCATCACCACCCGACGCCTGTGTCACGCGTCCTGATTCATCGTATGTGACTGTCACGACAACTCGCTTCGCGCCAGGTTTTGCAGCGTCGGTCGCGACGGGTTGCGCCGGAGTCGTTCCTGCTGTTTCGGCGTTTCGCGCCGCAGCTTCGCGGGCGCGTCGTTCTTTTTCACGTTGTCGTCGCGCCGCTGCTTCGGGGTCTTCGTTTGCAGGGGCCGTGTTCGCCTCAGCCGGTTGCGTCTGGGCCGGAGTTTCGGCCTGTGTGTTCTGCGCTGCGGGCGCCGCGGGTGCAGGTTCCGTCGCAGCCGTCGCTGCCGGAGTGCTCTTGTACCAACCAGCCGGAACACCAATCACCGCGACAGTCGCGAGAATCGCCACGGCGACCCCGCCGATCAATAACGGCTTGCGACGTCCTCCGGTCTCCTTCGCCATCGCCAGAAACGCGGGCGCAAACGATCTCTCAGTTTCAGATTTTCCTTCAGACTTCTCAGTCGGTTGCTGATCGGCGAGCTCGTCAGGTTCCGGAACGTAATCGGGAGGAAACGCGATGCCCGGGGAGATGTTTTCGTCGAGACGACGCAGACCTTCAAGCACAACCTGCGTCCAGGGCTGATTGATAGTGCGATTCTTGGCTTCCGCGTCGGCGCTGAATTCAAACTCAGCATTCGGGAGTGTCAACGCGTAGTAAACGGCGTCGATGCCGTGAAGCACGCCGATGCGCGCGTCAACCACTGAACCTGTCTGCAGGTAAAAATAGCCCGCGCCTTGTTTGTACAAAACTTTGAGACGTCCGCTCTTGCGTTGATTGCAGAAAAACTCAATCAGCTCTGAAAGTGAAAGGTCACTGAGGTGTCCAGTTAGTGCCATGAGAACTAGTCCCTTCTAGGAGAAGACATTCTGGTTGGAAAAGAGGGGAGAATGGCGCGCCGGGCTTTCCAGCGCGCCATGAAGGTAGGTTTACGGAACGAGCGCAAACTTGTAGTTGATAACGCCCGACACTTTAACCGGCTGACCTGAAAGTTTAGTGGGAGAGAATTTGGCTTTCAGTGCTGCCTGGATCGCCGCGTCGCGCAGGATCGTTGGACCACTCGTCGCGGTTGCCGAAACAACTTTGCCGGTCTCGTCGAGAATGACTTCTACCGAAACGGTGCCGCCGGTCCTCATTCGCTTCGCTGGTTCCGGATAAACCGGTTGCGGCAATGAGATCGCCGTGCCGTTGAGCACGCCGCCGGAGATTGGTTTCAGAATCGGACGCGGGGCCGGTGGCGGTTCTTCAAGACTGACTTTCACTTCCTGGTTGGTGATTACAGCGGACGGCGCTTTCACGTCGCCAGGATTGAAGTCGGTTGCCGAACTCGATGCTGTCGGCAGATCGGTAACAACAGTCTTGCGGACCTCGCCCTTCTTGCTGTTGTTGGCGGCGGTGTTGGCCTTCGGTTTCGGATCCGCGGGCTTGGCGGTTACCGGCGCTGTTGTGTTTGCGGCCGTGTTCGCAGTCGGATTGACGGGCGCAGGCTGAGGAGCGGCAGCCGGCGTTCCAGTTGTCCCCGACATCGTCTTCAGCATGTTCTCGTCGAGGTAGTACATGATCGAGCGATACGTGATTTCAGTGGGCTCGAAGGTGATACCGCGTCCGTCGACGACGGCGACTGAGGTCGTCATCTTGTTCCAGTTGCCGAGGAAGTCGAATTCGTACTTGTACGTTTCCTTGCTCAGGAGCGAGCCGTCGGGATTCAAGAGCGTCATCTCGCTGATGTTTCCCTTCTCGTCGTACTTGTAGACTTCCTTGCCGGTAAGCGTGGCGCCGGCAATCGGAAAGTACTGGTTCTCAGTCTTGTTGCCCTTGATGTCGTAGGAAGCGACCTCGACCAGCACGTGCTTGCCTTCGGCCTGTTTGCCGTCGCCGTTTGCGAGCTTGGCGACTTCGGTTCGCACTCGCCGGACGGGTCCAATCAATCCGTCGCGGGATCGGTCACTTTCGACCGGGGCATTTACGGCTGGGGCATTTCCGGCCTTAGCCGTAACGTTCGTCTGGGCGCTTGCGGGGGCGGCAAAAAGCAGCAGGGCAAGCGTTAAGTAGCTCAATCGATTCGACATTCTGAACATTTCTTTCTCCTAAAATTCGCTGAGGCGGGTCAAATTCCGGAAAGATGTTTGTCGTGAGGTCAAGGCCAAGTAGCCGAGGCCCAACACATACTAACCAAGTTAAACGAAGTTTGTCTACAGTTAAGTCGTGAGGAGTTGGTCGGTGCGGTTCCGGGCGAGGACCGACTGGGCTGCCTGATATACCGACTCGACGCTGATTTTGTGAATTACTTCGCCGAACATCAGCCGGTGCTGGTCGCCGGTCAGTGTGAAGGCGTTCGGTGTCGGACGATCCATGATGACGATAACGGGTACGCCGACGGCGGCGGCGAGGTGGGCCGGGCCGGTGTCATTTGACACCATTAGCGTCAACCGTGACTGGGCGGAGACCAGTTGCGGGATCGTCAAGCGGTCGAAAAAGATGGTCGCCGCCGGAAAGAGGAGTCGCATGTCGGGAACCATCGCGCGTTCTTCGGGGCCGGCAAACACAATCACTTTTACGCGCTGGTTTCTGATGAGATGGTCGGCCAACTCGGCGTAGTGGGCGAGGGGCCAACGGCGCGTGACATGACCGGCGCCCGGGAACAAGCCGACCAGCAGTTCACCCGACTGCGCCTTTTCTTTCTTCAGTAGCGTGTCGACGGCGGAGTCCGCGGTGTTGTTTGTCTTCAGGACCGGAATGCGTGCGGCGTTCTGAATGCCCAGCGGCTCGACGACGTCGAGATAACGATCGATGGCGTGACGGTCTTTTGCTTCAGCGGCTGGGCGTGGTTTGAAGTTGGCCAGGTAATCGAGCGAGCGGCCGGGGCGTCGCGAGTAGAGCCGGTGAGGCGCGCCGGACAGGTAACCGAGCAAGTTGGTTTCGGACAAGCTGTGGAGGTCGATCACGAAATCGAACTTCGCTTGCCTTACTCGTTTGACGAACTTGATGATGCGGCCGATCGAGATGAGCTTGTTTCCGTCGCGCAAGCCGACGCGATCGATCTCGAAGATTTCGTTTGCGTAGCCGGAGAGTGCGACGACCTCGTTCGCCGGTTTACCAACCGCCACCGTGATCCGCGCATCGGGAAAACGATGACGAATTGCGCGCAGGGCGGGCAGGCTCAACACAACGTCGCCGAGCTGCCCGAAATCGATGACGAGAATATTGCGTGGATCAAATGACACTTTCGCAGTAAGAAAATCGACCGTTCGCTAGAACCTCGGCAGGCCCTTAGCTACTGTCACGAGTCTTATTCGAGTTCTCGCAGGTCGCGGCCGGTCATTTCGTCCGGTGCTTCCAGGCCGAGCAATGAGAGCATGGTCGGGGCGATGTCTTCGAGTGCGCCGCCGCTTCGCAACTTCACGCCGATCGAATCCTCGTCGATCAGGTGAAACGGCACGGGGTTGATCGTGTGCGCCGTGTGCGGACTGCCCGTCACCGGATCGATCATTTGTTCGGCGTTGCCGTGATCGGCGGTGATCAGCGTGATCCCACGCGCCTCGCGCATGCGTTTAGTAATCCAACCGAGGCACGTGTCGACGTACTGACACGCTTCGATCGTTTTATCGAGTTTTCCGGTATGCCCGACCATGTCCGGGTTCGCGAAGTTGATTACGAAAACATCGGTCTCACCCTCGTCGACCGCCCGCAGAACTTTGTCCGTCACCTTGAACGCCGACATCTCGGGCAGCAGATCGTACGTGGCGACCTTCGGCGACGGCACCAGCAATCGTTTTTCACACGCGTGCTCTTTTTCGACTCCGCCATTGAAGAAGTAAGTCACGTGCGCATACTTCTCCGTTTCCGCCAGTCGAAAGTTTTCGACGCACACACGCGCCCAAACTTCGGCGAGCACGTTGTGATGCACGCGCGGCGGAAACGCGATGGGGAGATTGAACGTCGCGTCATACATCGTGAAGCAAACGTAAGCGAGATCTGAAAGATCTGCGGTCGGAAACTCGCTGAAACCGGCGACGGCGAGCGCCCGCGTCAGTTGCCGCGCACGATCGGGCCGAAAGTTGAAGAAGATCACCGAGTCGCCACTCTCGATCGTCGCCACCGGCGCGCCGTCTTCGCGCACGATCGCGACCGGCTCGACAAACTCGTCCGTGATGCCACGTTCGCGCGATTCTTCGATCGCCTTTAACGGATCCGTGTTGCGCAACCCGATTGCTTTCGTCAGCAGATCGTAAGCGCGTTGCGTTCGTTCCCAACGTTTGTCGCGGTCCATCGCGTAGTAACGCCCGACGACGGTGGCGATCTCACCGCAGCCGATCTCGTGCATCTGACGCTGCAGCGCGGCGACGTACTGCGCTGCGGAAGCGGGTGGCGTGTCGCGTCCATCGAGGAAGGCGTGAACAAATACCCGTTCGACACCCTTGTCCTTTGCCATTCGCAGCAACGCGTAAAGGTGCGTGATCGAAGAGTGGACCTGCCCGTCGGAAACGAGGCCCATCAAGTGGAGCGGTTTGCCGTTGTCGCGCGCGCGATCCATTGCGTTGGTCAGCACCTGGTTGCGAAAGAACGCGCCGGTTTCGATCTCGTGATCGACGAGTGAGACGTCCATGCGAATCACGCGTCCGGAGCCGATGTTCAAGTGGCCGACTTCCGAATTTCCCATGACGCCGGCGGGCAGCCCGACGCGGGTGCCGTGCGCTTCGAGCAGTGTGTGTGGGTACTTCTCGCAGAGTTCGTCGTAGAAAGGGGTGGCGGCGAGTGCAATGGCATTGCCTTCGCGCGCGGCTGAGTAGCCCCACCCGTCGATTATGATCAGCGCGAGCGGAGCGCGTTTTCTAGTCAAACTTCAAAAACCTCCAACACAGAGCTCCTATCTACTTGCGTCTCGCTGGTCGGAGACACATTTAAAAAGGAATTTTGACGAATTCTTTTTTCCATTGACCTCGCGCAAGCGGGAAACACATTTACAAAGGAATCAAAACTGCATCTTTCACCGCGCTACGCGAAACGCTTTCATACCGGGATAACGCGAAGCTTCGCGCAAGTCTTCTTCGATGCGCAGCAGTTGATTGTATTTGGCGATGCGATCAGTGCGCGACAGCGATCCGGTCTTGATCTGTCCGGCGTTGGTCGCGACGGCGAGATCGGCGATAAACGGATCTTCCGTCTCGCCGGAGCGGTGCGAGATGATCGCGGTGCGTCCGTGGGTTTGCGCGAGGGAGATGCAGTCGAGCGTTTCTGTTAGCGTGCCGATCTGGTTGACCTTGATCAATATCGAGTTAGCGACACCGAGATCGATCCCCTTTTGCAGAAACTCGACGTTGGTCACGAACAGATCGTCGCCGACAAGCTGGACGCGATTGCCGAGCTCGTCTGTCAGTTTCTTCCAACCGTCCCAATCGTTTTCCGCCATGCCGTCTTCAATCGAAATAATCGGGTAACTGTTGCACCATGATTTCCAGAACGAGACCATCTCGTCGCTGCTCAATTTGCGCTGATCGCTCTTTTTAAAGACGTACGTGCCGCCGTCGTAAAACTCGCTCGCCGCCGGATCGAGAGCCAACAGACAGTCAGTTCCGGTTTTGTAGCCCGCCTGGCCGATCGCTTCGAGAATCGTTTCGATTGCTTCTTCATTCGAGCGGAGGTTCGGCGCAAAGCCGCCTTCGTCTCCGACGCTCGTCGCATAGCCTTTCTTCTTCAGCACCGATTTCAACGTGTGAAAGACTTCCGCCCCGACTCGGAGCGCCTCGCGAAAAGTCGGCGCACCGACAGGAACGACCATGAACTCCTGAAAGTCGACGTTGTTATCGGCGTGTGCGCCGCCGTTGATGATGTTCATCATCGGCACGGGCAAGGTGCGCGCGTTGGGCCCGCCGAGGTAGCGATAAAGCGGGATCTCGAGATAGGTCGCAGCAGCGCGGGCAGTCGCCATGGAAACGGCGAGCAACGCATTCGCGCCCATGTTTGATTTGTTGTTTGTGCCGTCGAGCTCCAGCAGCGCGCGATCGACTTCGGCCTGATCGAGTGCGTCAAAGCCTTCGAGCGCGGGCGCGATCACGTCGTTCACGTTCTGCACGGCTTTCAGCACGCCCTTGCCGAGGTAGCGCTGCTTGTCTCCGTCGCGAAGTTCGACTGCTTCGTTTTCACCCGTCGAGGCGCCTGAGGGCACAGCCGCGCGTCCGACTTCTCCGCCGGCCAGTGTCACTTCCGCTTCGACAGTTGGGTTACCGCGCGAGTCGAGTATTTCACGCCCCAGAATGTGCTCGATTAGGCTCATTCGCCACTTCCTCCCCATCAGTTTGAACAATCTCCAGCTTCACTCGACGCACGCGCCGCTTCTCGACCCGTTCGACTTTGAAAACCAGACCATCGTACTGCACAACTTCGCCAGGCTTTAACACGTGACCCGCCTCAGTCATCAGAAAACCGCCGACGGTCGTATACGCTTCCGACTCAGGCACTGAAAGTTTCAAGCGACGGTTCAGATCGCGCACGGCGAGTCCGCCGTCGAGCACGTAGTTGCGATCGTCGATCGGGGTGATCTGCTCGTTGACTTCCTCGTCATGCTCGTCCGAGATGTCGCCGACGATCTCTTCGAGCAGGTCTTCGAGCGTGATGATGCCTTCGAGGCCGCCGTGCTCGTCGACCACGAACCCGAAGTGCATCTTTGCTTTTTGCATTTGGCGCAGCACGTGTTCGAGTCGCGCTGTATCGACCACGTAGAGCGGCGGCTGCAAAACGTTTTCGATTCGGAACTTGTCCGGGCGCAGCAGACACGGCATCACGTCTTTGCTGTGAATGAAGCCGCACACGTCGTCGAATGTTTCTCGATAGACGGGCAAACGCGAGTAGCGATGTTGCTCGAAGGCGCGAGTGATCTCGTTGAGATCGTTTGTGTACGGAATCGCCGCCATTTCCGTGCGCGGTACCATGGCCTCGCGCACGAGCGTGTCGGAAAACTCGAAGACGCGATGGATCAGTCGACGTTCCTCGGCGCGCAGGTGTCCGCTTTCGCGAGAGATATCGATCAGTCGTCGCAATTCTTCTTCGGTGTAGGTCGAGGCGTGTTCGGCAGTGGCCTTGATGCCGAGGAGCTGAACCGAGCGGGCGCTGGCCCAATCGAGCGCGCGAATTGGCAGGCTAAAGACCTTGTAGAAGAGTTGAAGTGGCAGCGCGATCGCCAGCGCGACTTTTTCCGCGGCTGCCAGTCCGACCAGCTTCGGCGCCTGCTCGCCGAGAACGATGTGCAGCGACGTGATTATCGAGAAAGCGATAGCGAATGCGATCGCGTGTCGCCACCAATCTGAAACGCCTGAAAGTGGAACTTCCAACAGACGGGCGATGGCAGGTTCGCCGACCCAGCCGAGCGCGAGCGATGCGAGCGTGATTCCGAGTTGGCAGGCGGACAGGTATGCGTTCAGGTTTTGCAGCAGGTTCATCAACCGCTTCGCGGAACGGTTGCCGGCGGCGACGAGCGTCTCGATGCGCGACGTGCGGACGCCGACCAGAGCGAACTCCGCGGCGACGAAGAATCCGTTCGCGACGACCAACACAATCACGGAGAGAAGTTTGAGCAAGATCGCGCCCCCGTCGAGGGAGGCGCTCGCGTCGCCTTCGGCGATCATGAAAACCAGCCAGTTACTCGGTAGCTCTGCCATTCGCGTGCGGGGTCGAAATCATAGCACGGCGGCGTACGGCAGGCAGACTACGGGAACTCAGAATAGCTATTCACGAGCGTCCCGCAACCGTAAGACTCAGCCTTTCCAGGAGTCTCTCGCCGGCAAGCAGGCAGACTACGAGCGGTGTTCTCGGCTCACATGGAACACGGATTGAGAGGCTGAAATGTGATTAATGACCTGCTGCGGCCCCGGCTGCACGGACACGCATCGGACGCCTCTCGTGTTTTTGTTGCGCACGCGCAAGTGCCTGATCTACACGAGGCTCGATGTTGCACTCAGGTTGACGGCAGACGGCCGCCAGCTCCGAGACAACAAGGTAGCGTGAACGTTCGAGCATGCGTTGTTCGCGAAATGAGAGGGGTTTGATATTGCTCAGATAGGTCAAATGTTTGAGGACTTCGGCTACTTCGAAAATGTCGCCGGTCCGCATTTTTTCTGAGAATTCCTTGAAGCGATCCTTCCAATCATTAGCGGGGGAGGAAAAATCATCTGCCAAAGCTTTGAAAAGCAATTCGCACTCACCCGATGAGATTGGGGCGCGCAGGCCAACTTCCGAGGCATTGGAAACCGGAACTAAGACCAGGGAGTTATTAGCAGCAAGACGAAGCGTGTAAAAGGGTAGGAGCGTAGCGCCTATTTGCTTCTGTTCTATTTGCTCGATGGTCCCGATTCCATGATTCGGGTAAACGACTTTCTGGCCGACTTTGAAGCCCACCATGCACCTCCATCGAATTTGAAACATCAGACTGCGCCGCACGCGCTGGTCTTGGGGAAATTTCTGAGCGACGCTGACCGCGTCGGCAAGCCCTAATTGGTAAGTAGTTGGAGTCTAGCAAGCTCCCTTGCGAAGCGTCAAGGTTTTCACCAGCGCTCAACTGCGATCACCGAAAACACGGATTCGTGATGAAAGAAACCTGCTGGGCTTACTTCGGTGACAACTGATAGTCGCTCAGTGTTTGGCAGGGTTTGAGTTCTAGATCCGACTTCTGCGACTCGACGGAGCGACGCAATTTGGTCCGCGCTTCGGCCGCTTCGGGCGAGCGTAGTTTTACCAGCGTTGCCAATTCAGTCTGAACCGGATTCTGCAAGACAGACCAGTAACGTCCAGGCGGCAAGCTGTTGAATGCGAATGCGCCATCGGCGGAAACGTTGGTCACGAAGTAACGCAACACATCTGCTGACTTATCTGGTTCTGCGGGCACGAGAAACACAGCCGTACCTGCCGGAATCGTCGCACCTTCAGCTAGCGGAACTTTCCCACGAATCGACGCAGCGCCTTCAGCCAACGTGATCGTCACGTCCGACAGCTTCTCTCCCGGCTTGAGCACGGTCCAGCTCGCGGCAGGGTCGATTTTGGGCGCTGCGGTCTTACTCGCGGCGGCGGTCGCAGGAGCGACGACAGTAATCGATTGCAGATACCAGAAGCGCGCGTGAAAATTTGGGTTCAAACGATAACGTCCCGGCGCCAGGTTGCGAAACGAAAAGACGCCCTTTGGATCGGCAGACATCGCATTCGCCATCATTCGCATGAACGGCGGCGAGGCTTCCGCATCCTTCTCGTGTCGCACCAGATCGACCAGCGTCTCCGCAAACAACGGCTTGCGTTTCCCCTGGCACTCCGGCGCTTTCGAAGGCTCGAGCGCGATTCGTCCGGCGATCGACGCAGGCGGCCGCGGTATCAGTTCGATCCCGCTAACATCAGCGCCTTTGACTGTGATGCGCTTCGGCTCTGACATCGAGATGTCCGGCATCGTCGTCACCGCCACGATGTTCGTCGGAAATTCTGCCGCGATAACCTGATACTCACCATCGCCGATGCCGTTGATTTCAAACCCGCGTCCATTCGGCGCCTGCATCGTGTTACCGACGGGCAAGAAGGCCCCGTCGACAGACATCAGCGTCACCGAAGCCCCGTTAGTTCCGGTGGTTTTGACTGTGCCACTTACCACATGCCCCGGATCGCTTCGATAACGGATGTCGGCAGTCGTTTCTTCACCGCTGCGCAGGTTGAACTCGGTGGCGCCGTCACGCGTCGACGACGGCGCATAGGTCGCCACGTCGGTTTCGTATGGATTCAATTGAAACGACTGGTTACCCCCACCGCCGCCAGCGCTCACGACATACGTTCCGGCAGGGAGACCGTAGATGCGGTAGATGCCGCGATCGTCGGTGGTGCGTTCGATTTGTCCGACCTGCGGCGCGCGTACAAACTGTCCTTTAGGATCGCGAACTCTGATCGCGCGCACGCGAATACCGACGACTGGTTCACCATTCGCGTTGGTGATAGTTCCCGTGATCACACTGCCCTTGATCATTTCGATTCGGACCGAATCGCCGATGCGGTAATAAGTCGGCGAACTGTCGAATTCAGGTGCTTGAAACACGTATGCAGGGGAGTAGCCGGTGATGACGAAGAGACCGGGCTCGAGGCCGGTAACGCGAAAGCGTCCTTCGCCATCGGCGGATGTCGAGCGGCCCGCGTTTGGCGCAGCGATCGGACGCACATAGACGCTCGCTCCGGGCATTGGTTCGCCACGCTCGTTCACGATCGATCCGGTGATCATGCCCGTCGCTGCTTCGTTCGACGCTTCCGGCGTGGGAGTTTGCTGTTGCGCCCTGGCCGTTGCGCACGTGAGGATCAGGAGAGCAGCAAGAAGGAAGTTTGCTTTCGTCATCGTTCTTCTTCGTTTCGACTTACTCGACACGCAGCATCACGGTTTCGGCGGCGGCGCCGGCTGTGCTTGGGGCGTAAGATCCAACGTCAGGGAAACTTCATTGACGACGCCGTCCTGCACGCTGACCTCACGTTTCGACGACGGCTGTGATTTCAAACCCGGTGCATAAGCCATCACGGTCACTTCATAAACTCCGGCGGGTATTCCCTCGAACAGAAACTGACCACGCGCATCCACCATTACGCTCCCCACGGGTGTCGGCGGCGTTCCTGGTTTTGAGATTCGGACAAACATGCGCCCGCCTTCCGGCAGCGTTCCGTTCTCGATCTTGACTACGCCGTGAATGGACGCGGTCCCATAACTCACGACCACTCGTACGCCCGTAAGTTGGTCGCCCTCCTTGATCTCAATCCCTCGCGGCATTGCTACGCCGTTGTGTTCGATTCTAGTTATGTTGAATCCTTTCGGCCGGTCCATTCCCATCTGCGCAGTCAACCAGAGATTCACCTGGCCCGGAGTCAGGCCCGGCAAGCGGAACGACCCGTCCGGACTGATTGACGAAAACGTCGATTGTCCCGCGGCCACGGTACCCGGCGCCGCAGTTACGTAACCGCGCAATTGAAGCTCCAGCAGCTTCGCGAACGCTCTCTTGTCTTCCGGTTCAAGGATGATGACTCCGGAAATGCTTGACGCTTTCAACAAGCGAATGGTCACGCCGCTTACGTCCGCGTCGATGATGTCAAACGTCACCGACTCGGCCCGTATCTCCTGGTTCTCATTCCCGAAGAGAATGATTCCATACTTGCCCGGCACTAATCCCTCGACTATGAAATCGCCGCGAGCGTTCGAAACAGCGCCGCTCTCGACGTACTCAAACCTGTCGCCCAACCGTCGCTGAAGTCCGAATCGAATGTTCGGAACCGGCGCGCCTTTTTCGCCGTCGATGACCCGTCCGGTAAGTGTGAAGGTGTCGACCGGAGCACCCAACGTGATGTCGATGTTCTGCGCTTCACTTCCTTCACGAACCTCGACGATCGTTGCCTTTGCCTGGTCCGTCGCGTCGGGGTGGAAGACCTGTTTGTAAGTCATGCGCGACGGCATGTAGTAATTGACGGCGTAGACTTCATCGCCGCGTCCGCTGGCTACTTTGTAACGTCCGGCGGCGAGTCCGAAGAACCGGTAGATTCCCCGATCGTCGGTCGCCACGCTTCCGGCTGAATAGACCTGCCGCAAAGGTTGTTGAAGGAAGTCCGCCGCTCGATAGAGGTAGACCTGTTGTTGCACCAACGGATGTCCATCAGCATCCGTGATCCTGCCGGTGATCACGCCGCCGCGGACCAGCGAGAAGTTGATATCCTCGACATTTTCATCTTCACCGACGATCACGCTCTTGCCGCCGCGCGGTGAATTTCCTTCGCCGGCGACGTAGGCGGGTGCCGCGGGAGCGATCTCGTACGTGCCGGCGGGGATGTTTGTGATGTGGTAAAC
>DASTOZ010000552.1:0-5321 GCA_035762365.1 Pyrinomonadaceae bacterium
GGTCACCGCTACAAAAACGATGTTCAAGACGAGCGCGAAAAGGTAGTCAAACAGCTCCTTCTGGTCCTCATGCAACAGCCATTTCGAAAACTGACCCATCCCGCCCTCTTCTCCAAACTCCGATTCCACAGCACTTACCCGACGGTAGAAACGTTTTGGGATTTTAATCGCATATACAAGTGAAAAGTTGTAATCTGGCGACCTTCAAAATACGCGTTCCGGCAGGGTGAACAGGAATGACCGGCATTTTTGGCGATACTATCAACTTCAAACAGGAGAATGGCCCTGATGTGCGTCTGGTGGTCAACGGCGACGAGTCGTACGCGCGTTATGAAACGCCGGACGGCTACACCGTCATCTACGATCCCGACCTCGGGCTGTACACCTACGCTCTAACCGACGACGACGGCAGTTTCGTCTCGAGCAAGACTCCGACGACCGAAGGACCTCCCCCGGACCTGCCTTTGCACCTTGAAGAATCTTTTTCCGTCCGCGCTGCGAAAGCCGAAGCCAAAATCAAGAAACGGTCCCCGCCGGACCCCGCGGACTAACAACAACCATCATGCGTGGCCGTCAACGGCACGCTTCGTAAGATCACGCCTCCAAGAAAGGAATACCTCATGAGCGGAATTTTCAACGAACAATTAACGTTCAAACAAGAGAACGGTCCCGACGTCCGGCTCGTAGTCATCGGCGACGAGCATTACGCCCAGTACGAGACCGTCGACGGTTACACCGTAGTTTACGACGCGCAGAAGGGTTTGTACTGCTACGCTCAAACGGTCAACGGCCGGTTTGTTTCAACCGGCATACCGATGAGCGATCCACCGCCACCGGAAATTCGCCGGCACATCACGGAATCAGAAGTAGTGCGTCAGGAGAAGTTCACACTGCGACACGCGACACGTCAGCCGCCGGCGCAGGTCTTCGGCGCCGTCGACACGTTCGAGACGCTTGGTCCAAATAATGGTCTGCTCACCGGGCGTCGCGTGAGCACGGGCGTCGTGCGCGGGCTAACGGTCCTCGTCGAGTTTCAGGATGTGACGACGACGATCACGAAGCAGGACGTCGAAGAGATGCTGAACGCACCGAATTACACGAAGAACGGAAACTTCTGTTCGGCGCGCGATTACTTCCTGCTCATTTCCAGCGGCAAGCTCGACTACACCAACGTCGTCGTTGGTCCAGTCAAGCTCAGTCGAAAGCAGCAGTTCTACGTCAACAACTCGCTCGTGCCGGAGGCGATGCAACTCGCCGTCGCGACCGGAATCGATCTGAAACAATTCGATTCGCGCGACGACGGAATCATCGACGCGGTCAATTTTCTTTACGCCGGACAGTCGCGTTACGAAGAAGAGCTGTGGCCGCATAATTCATTTTTCGAAATGCAGTTTGGTGGCATGAAGACGAACTTCTATCTGCTCACGGGCCTCGGCGATGGTCCCGGCGACCTGACGATCGGAACCTTCTGCCACGAGAATGGCCACCTGCTCTGTCGTTTCCCGGACATGTACGACTACGGCAATCGCGACGGCGATGGCGTGAGAAGCGCCGGCATCGGTTCGTACTGCTTGATGGGCGCCGGCAACCACCTGAACAACGGACGCACTCCCGCGCCGGTGTGCGCGTATCTTCGCGATCTCGCAGGCTGGTGCGACAACCGCGTCGATCTTTCCCAACCGGGTGTGAAGGAGGCGAAACACGCCGACTATCGCACCGTGATGAAATATCCGACGGACAAGTTCAACGAGTATTTCATCGTCGAGAACCGGACCAAGATGGGCCTGGACCAGCATCTACCGTCGAGTGGGCTCGCCGTCTACCATTGCGACACTGATGGTTCGAACGAATTTCAGGAAGGCTCTTCGACGCGTCACTATCAATGCGCGCTGTTGCAAGCGGACGGCCGCACGGACCTCGAACGAAACAATAATCGCGGAGACGGCGGCGACTTGTATGGCGCGCTTGGCGGCACTGCGTTGTCGCATGCGACAAATCCTTCGTCGCGGCAGTGGGACAACGTCGACTCGCGGTTGGTCCTGTCGCAGATCAGCCCGCCCGCGGAGGTGATCACTTTCCGTATCGGGCCCGAAGTCGTGGGCCAGGTTGTGACTCTCGAAAGTACTCCGGGGATCGCGATTCCCGACAACAATCCGGCAGGCATCTCGAGCAAGCTCGTACTCAACCAGAACGGACTCACGCGTCGAATTCGTGCCGGTGTCGGCATCACGCATACGTTCGTCGGCGATCTGCAAGTCGAACTGGTCAGTCCGTCAGGTGAGCTGGCGCTGATTCACGATCGCAAAGGTGGCGATCAGGACAATCTACGTCAGACCTACGATTCGAGTGCGAATGCCGCGCTGGCTGCGCTCATCGGCAAACCCGCCGCGGGCAATTGGGAATTGCGAGTCCGCGACATCGTCGGTCAGGACACCGGCAAGCTCGACGCATGGAAGCTCGAGATCGAACTCGACGGCCTGGCCAGTCAGGTCGAACGACACGAGGCCACACCCGATCTCCAGATCCCGGACGCTGATCCGACCGGCGTCAGCAGCTCTCTTGCATTCACTAACCAGGGGACCACGCGACAGGTGCGGTTCTCAGCGCAGATCGAACACACGTACATCGGCGATCTGCGCGTCGAACTGTTCTCGCCGAACGGCCGGAGAGCAATCGTTCATGCCCAAACGGGAAACGATGCCGATAACCTGGCGCTGGACCTCGATTCAAATTCACCTTCGTCACCGTTGCTGCCGCTGGTGGGTCAACCGGTCTTGGGAGACTGGGTGCTGCGTGTGACCGATCTGGTCGGCCAGGACGTGGGCCGTTTGAAGAAATGGACTCTCGAGCTGACGCCGCAGTTGTAAACGCGGACTGAGTTTTGGGAATCGAAGACGACGCGAGCAGAATCCGGATCCTCGGATCCGAGTTTCTGCTCGCGTTTGTTTGTCGCTGTATCAGACCTTTGCTATGTTAGGCGCCAAGGAGAAGTATCATGAAGATTACATTTCGACTTCTGCTCTCCGTTTTGTTGCTCCTCTCCCTGGTTACCCCAATACTCGCCGATACAATTCGCCTTAAAGACGGCAGTGTGATTCGCGGGCAGGTGATCGGCTTCAAGGACCAGCAGTTCACGATTCTGATCGGCGGCAACGCCAAGGGCAGGCGTGGGCAAACTACGATTTACGTCGAAGACGTCGAATCGATCGAGTTTGACTCCGGTTCGGGTTTGCCATCGGCGACCGAAGACACAAGTATGGCGCGCAACAATCCGCCGCCGATAAACAACAGTCGCCGAACGACCCAGTCCGAACCACCGCCTTCGGAACCGCGCATCGACTCGCCAGGCGGCAATTCCCCCGCAGCATCGCCTACTTTCTTTACGATCAAAGTCGCCGTGCGTGCGGATAGCTCGAATAATGGCTGGACAAACAGCGGTCTCGTCGTTCGTAAAGGTCAGCGCCTGCGCATCAGTGCTTCGGGTCGAGTGTCGCTCGGACGCGGTCGCTTCTCGACCCCCGGTGGAGTTTCCAATCTGAACGACAACGACAAGTTGATGCGCAACGAGCAAACGGGCGCCCTCATCGCCGTCATCGGCGACGACAACGACGAGTTCATTGTGATCGGGCCGCGTCGGGAGTTTGTGGCGCAACGCGATGGCGTGCTGTTTCTGGGTGTAAACGAGGGCGACTTGACAGATAATACCGGCAGCTACGACATTGTTATCGAAGCAGAAGCCAGCGGCCGGTAATGTAGTAAATGCGCGGTAAAAACCGGCGCTCGTGCCAGGATCCGTGTTGCTTGAAGCAAGGTCCGTGCTCCCCAGACGGACAAAAACGCGGTAAACGTGGGTTAGTGTGCGTGCATCACACCGTTTGACCTTCCCTCGCTCGTCCTGCGGGAGTTGAATACTATGAGATTTAATCGAGCATATCCGCTTTTTTGTGTCGTTCTCTCGTGCCTGCTGATCGTTGGTTTGTACGTGAGTCCCGGAGTGTCGCAGTCGCGCCGGCAACCGCCGACGTCGAATGAGAAGAAGAACAAGCGACCCGGTGAGACCCCGACAAAAGAAGGCGAGCAGCAGGAGCCGCTTCCCAGAGACCTTGAACCAACCGCACCAAAAGACATCGAGAAGGTCGCCATTTCGACGCAGATCGTCAACGTCGACGCGGTCGTCTATCACAAGAAGAGCGGACAGATCGTCACCGGTTTGAAGAAACCCAACTTCGCGCTTTTCGCCGACGGCACGCAACAGACAATCACCAACTTCTCAACACCTGAAGCACCAATCACGGTGGCCATGGTCGTCGAATACAGCAAGTGGACGGAGGCCTTCGGCTACGCACAGAGCGGCGGCTACGAGCCGGGAACTTACGAAGTGATTCGCCCCACGGCGATGTTCCTTTCACAGTTCATCAAGCCACCCGACGATTACGTAACTGTCGTCGCTTTTGACATTCGTCCGACGCCGTTGACCGACTTCACAAACGATCCGAGTCGGCTGCAGCAGGTGGTCAGTTTGCTGTTGCGGAACACGCCGGCGTTTCGCGAAACGAACCTGTTTGATGCGTTGAAGTTTGTGCTTCAGGGCGGACGCGGCGACTCGGTCGTGCTCGAAAACTCGGAGTCAGACAAGTCCGATTATGCGGGTCTTGCTTCAGTTCAGGGCCGTCGCCGCGCGGTGATCCTGATCGCGTCGGGACTCGATACGTTCAGCAAGATCAACTACGACAACGCGCGCAAGATACTGCAAAACTCCGGCGTGCCGGTTTACATCATCGGCACCGGTAACATGTTCAAGAAGAAATACGGTGATCAATTGCCGGCTACGGATGGTGTGTTTGGCATGCCCGGTCGGATGAGCTGGCTGCAAGCGGACAACACGCTGCAAACGTTTGCGAAGGAGACCGGCGGCGCTTATTTCCCGTATACCTTCGAAGGTGAAATACCGAAGATACTCGGCAGTATCAATGCGCTGCTACGAAGTCAGTACAGTCTGGCGTTCAATCCGGGCGACGTTCGCGACGGAAAGCAGCACAAGCTGAAGGTCAGCGTGGACGTCGATGGCGATGGGACCTACGACGACAAGGAATACGTGATCCAGGCGCGGCAGTTTTACAACTCGCCGAAGCCGGAGAAGTCGGACAAACAGAAGTAATTTCTTCTCGTTGCGTGACCCCCGCCAGAGGTCCTCGGCCGACGTTGGCGAGAGATCAGGCGCCGTAGATTCGCAAGCGGAACTCATCATTAAACGAGACGAACTCGGCTTTGCGGTTCGAAAATCGTTTCGTCTCGCGGAGCAGTGCGGGTAGACCACGAAG
>DASTOZ010000553.1:0-4738 GCA_035762365.1 Pyrinomonadaceae bacterium
AGCGGCCGAGGCGCTCATCGGCATTGTCGTAACGGAGTGCCAGCCGATACTCCGCGCGCGAAGTAAAAATTCTATAAGGCTCGTCGACGCCCTGCTTGATCAAATCTTCAATCAGCACCCCGGTGTACGACTCCTCCCGGCGCAACCGGACCGGCGTTCGTTTCTGCGTGTAGAGCGCGGCGTTGATTCCGGCGACAAGACCCTGGCAGGCGGCTTCTTCATAACCCGTCGTCCCATTGATCTGGCCCGCATGAAAGAGCCCGGCGATTCGCGAAGTCTGCAGGTCCGGCCCCAACTCGCGCGGATCGACAAAGTCGTACTCGATCGCGTAACCCGGCCGGATAACCCGCGCCTCCTCGAGCCCCGGAATCATCCGAACGAGCTCCTGCTGCATCTCGGCGGGCAGGGAAGTCGAGAATCCGTTCAAATAAACTTCGTTTGTGTCGTGTCCTTCAGGCTCGAGAAAGAGCTGATGCCGCGACTTATCTGAAAACTTTACGACCTTGTCTTCGATCGACGGACAGTACCGCGGACCAATTCCGCGAATCTTTCCCGAATACAGCGGCGACTCCGCGATGTTCTCTCGAATCGTGTCGTGAACTCGCTCCGTCGTATATCCGATGTAGCACTTGATCTGTTCCTGCTCGATCTCGTCAGTCGCAAAGGAAAACGGCACTGGTATCCGATCACCCGGCTGTGGTTCGAACGCGCTCCAGTCAATCGTGCGGCCGTCGAGGCGCGGCGGTGTGCCCGTCTTCAGCCTGCCAACCGGAAATCCGAGGTTCTTCAATGCCTCAGCAAGCTCGATGGACGCGGGCTCGCCCGCGCGCCCGCCGCGATACGTTCGTCGACCCGTGTGGATCAGGCCGTTAAGGAACGTCCCCGTCGCGACGACGACGGCCTCCGCCGCAAAACATCGCCCGTCCTCGAGCGTCACGCCCGCAATTCGACCGTTGCGGATTACAAAGTCGACCACCTTGCCTTGCCGCAGGTGCAGGTTCGGCGTCGCTTCGAGTGTTCGACGCATCTCGGCGCGATACCGCATGCGGTCGGCCTGCGCCCTCGGAGACTGCACCGCCGGTCCGCGCGATCTGTTTAGCAACCGAAACTGAATACCGGTGCGATCGATGACGCGTCCCATGATCCCGCCGAGCGCATCAATCTCCCGCACCAGATGACCCTTTGCGATACCACCAATCGCGGGATTGCACGACATCTGTCCGACGAGATCGAGATTGAGCGTGATTAAGCCGGTTTCCGCACCGAGCCGCGCCGCGGCAGAGGCCGCTTCGCAGCCGGCGTGCCCGGCGCCAATCACGATTACATTAAAAACCTCGTCAAACGACATCGCTTATTTCCCAATACAAAACGTCGCGAAGATCTCCGACAGAATGTCCTCGGTCGTCGTTTCGCCCGTAATCTGTCCCAGGTACTTCAACGCGTTGTGCAACGGCACCAGCACCAACTCTTCGCTGTGCCGATCTAGAAACGCCGCCTGGGCCAACTCGAGTTCCTGCTTGGTCCGGCACAATAGATCGAAGTGCCGCACGTTCGTAATCAGCAGCCCCTGGTCTTCCACTCCGGCGCTATTCAAACTCTCGAGCATTGCGTCGCGCAAAGTGTCGAGACCTTCGCCCGTCCGCGCTGACACATTAATAGTACGAGGCAGTCCAAGACAACTGCTCGCGCCTTTGAACGACGGCAGATCGCTCTTATTCATCAAGACGAGTCGACGACTTTGCGCGGTATGACTCAAGAGGTCGCGATCTGCTGGTCCAACTTCTTCGCTTCCGTCGAGCACTACGAGCACGAGATCCGCATCACTCAACGCTCGATGCGTTCTCTCGATGCCCAGCGTTTCGATCCCATCAGTCGTTTCGCGAACGCCGGCGGTGTCCGTAAGGATCACCGGAATCCCGCCAAGGTCGATCGCCTCGGAAAGCGTGTCTCGCGTTGTGCCCGGAATCTCAGTAACAATTGCTCGCTCGTGCGTCACTAAGCTATTGAAAAGACTCGACTTACCAACATTCGGGCGGCCCGCGATCGTGACTCGCACACCGTCCTGGAGCAAACGTCCGGCACTAAAACTCGCGCTGAGTTTCTCGATCTCGCCAATCACCGACGCAAGCATTTCTTCAATCTCATTCACTCGCGGCGCCGGCAGATCGTCTTCAACAAACTCCAGCGCCGACTCGAGCAGCACGATCACTTCCACCAGCTTTTCTTTGAACGGATTCAGGGTATTCGACAGCTCGCCGTTCATTTGACGTGCCGCTTGTTTCACAGCCGCGTCAGTCTGCGCGGAGATCAAGTCGCGAATCGCCTCCGCCTGGGCCAGGTTGATCTTGCCGTTCGACAAAGCTCGCAGTGTGAACTCACCTGGACCAGCCAGCACCGCCCCGAGCTCCAGACTTCGATCAACAATCTGTCGCACGACAGCCGGCGATCCATGACAACTGATCTCGACAACGTCTTCACCGGTTAGCGAGTGCGGCGCAAGAAAGCACGTGAGAATTACCTCGTCGATGATCTGTGCATCGCGAACCAGTTTGACGAGCTTCGCCTTTCTCGGTTCGAGATCGCTGAGCCCCGCCATCTGAGTTGCGATATTGATCGCGAGTGGACCACTCAAACGAATGACGGCAAGAGCGCCGCGGCCTCTTGGAGTCGATAGTGCGACAATCGTACTCATCGTAAGTTGTGGAAAGGCAAACCAGGGAGGAACCCGACAAACTTAACTGTGGCGGGCAGGGCTCTTTGGACTGATTCTCAACTTTCGTTCGGCGCCTTCGCCGATCGACTCAGTTGAAAGATCCGGACTATCGGCGAGTGTCAAATGGATAATGCGTCGCTCGTTCGCGGTCATTGGTTCAAACGTAAACGCGACGCCTGTCTGTCGCACACGATTCGCAGCGAAATTGGCCATCGTTTGCAGCTCGGCCTCACGCGTCGCGCGAAATCCGTTGACGTCGCAAACCAGCCGTTCTCCGGCGGCGAGGCTTCGTCCGAACACCTGGTTGATCAGGTGTTGCAGCGCTTCGAGCAGTTCTCCGGTTTGGGCCTGAAGCAATTCGGCGTCACGGCCCTCGATATCCAATACCTCGCCACTGATCGCCTGCTTCACGTTAACGCGCAGTTGCAGGCCCGTCATGTCGAAGACGTTTTCAAGAAACTCTGCTGCTTGTTGAGTAGCCTCACTCATCGTTTTACTTACCTGGCGGCCGATCTCAAGAGCCAGACGGCACGGGATCCGGTCGTTTCTTCCGCTTCGGCGGCGGCCCTTTTTCGGGCGGCGCCGGAACTTGATCGTCGTCCGACTTAGTCCAATGGTTTATCAAAAACTGCTGACTGAAGCCGACAATATTACCAACCAACCAGTAAAGAACTAAGCCCGACGGCGCGCTCCACAAAATGTAGAGCATAAACAGCGGCATTCCGATCGCCATCATCTTGCGCTGCACAGGGTCCGCTGACGGCGCCGGCGTCACAAGCTGCAAAACCACCATCGTTCCGGTCATCAAGATCGGCAGGATGTGAATCAGGTACGGCTCGGCAGCGGAAAGATCCGGTATCCACAGAAAACTCGCCTGACGAAAATCGAGCGAGATCGTAATCGCGCGATATAACGCAAACAGAAACGGCATTTGGATCAGCAGCGGCAAACAGCCTCCCAGCGGATTGCCCTCCTTCATCAACTTGAGCTGCTCCATTTGCAGATCCTTCAAACGCGGATCGTTCTGCTTGAGCCCTTTGATCTTCTCTTGCAGCTCTTTCATCTTCGGCGCAAGCTTCGCGGCTTTCTTCATCGCCTTCGAAGAGCGCCACTTCAGCGGAAAGAAGAGCGAGTAGATCACGATCGTGAACAGAATGATCGCAACGCCGTAACTGCCCGTGATTCTGTTTAGATACGTGATTGCCTGAAGGATCGGCACTGCCAATGGCCGCGACAACCACGACAAATATCCGTAATCGATCAGCCCATCGAGATCGACCGTCCGATGGACCGCACCCGTGATGTAACCACTTGCCTCTTCGAGAAGAAAATGATCCTTCGGGCCGGCATAGATCAACGTGCGCGAACCGTCGGAGGGAATCGGGGCGTAGGCCGTGATCAAAAACCTCTTCTCAGGCGCACCGCCGTTGTGCTTGTACTCGTAGGCTGTCGTGCGGTATTCGAGACCTTGCGTTGTTTGCGGTGGTACGACGACCATCGCGAAATAGGTGTCCCCGACGCCGGCCCAATCAACTGGACCATTCAACGCCAGACTGTCGGGACTGTTCTTGTTGCCGTTAATCGATGGCGCAAGATGTCGCTCCACTTTGCCGTTTACAAACGCGACCGCTTCAGGCGCGACTGAGTAGAACGTGTGATGTCCGACTCCCTGGTCCCCGATACTTGGTCCAACGGCAACTTTTACCTGCGGCACGACCTGCCCGCCGCGCTTAACAGAAACAACGAGATCCGTTTCGTACCGGTCAGCGTCGAAAACGAGCGTCTTCCTCACCTGGACCTGATTTGGATCTTCGAAAACAAACGTCAGCTCTTTTTTCTGACCACTCTGCCTCAGATCGATCGTGGCGTCGCCTTCAGGATTATCGAGACCTTCGACTCGATAAGTCGCCGTGCGGAGCACCTCATCCAGCGCGGCATCTCCCGTATGTAACTGGAGTGGAACTAATCGAGGTTGTCGCTGAAGTCCCTCAGGCGAGATCAACTCAAGCGGGAACTTATCTGATT
>DASTOZ010000554.1:0-6156 GCA_035762365.1 Pyrinomonadaceae bacterium
CTCTCCGATCGCTTCTCCCACGGCTACGGCTGGAGCCCGGCCACGATACGCAACGTGATGGGAAACCTCGAAGAGGCCGGTCTCGTCGATCAACCGCATACGTCCGCCGGCCGCATCCCGACCGACAAAGGCTACCGCTACTACGTCGACAACATGCTCGGCGAAGCGCGCCTCTCGCGCAGCGACTTGAAAGCCATCGATCACCTGTTTGCCGAGCACGACATCGACGCTGCGTCGTCTCCCGATCGCTTGATGGAAACCGCGTCGCACGTGCTCTCAGCGCTGTCGCAGAACGTCGGCATCGTCGTCTCGCCGTCGCTCGCCGAGAACCGGCTGAAGCACATCGAGTTTGTTCAGCTCCCCGACAAACGCATTCTCGTCGTGCTCGTCTCGCTCTCCGGCATCATTCACAACAAAGTGATCCGCGTCGCCGACGAGTTTTCCCAGGCCGAACTGGATCGCACCGCGAGCTATCTGAACATCGAGTTTCACGGCAAGAGCCTCGCAACGATCCGCGCCGAAATCGTCGAACTGATGAAGGAAGAGAAGGCGCTTTACGATCGACTGCTGCAAAACGCGGTGCTGCTGTGCGAGCGGAGCCTTGCAGGCGAGGAGACGACGGGCGAAGTTTACGTCGACGGCGCTTCGAACATTCTTACCAAGCCTGACTTCGACGATATCGAACGCATGCGCGACCTCTTCCGGATGTTTGAAGAGAAGTCGCGCCTGATCAAGATCCTGAACGAGTGCGTTCACGACACGACGACCTATCGCGGCGACGTGCATGTGACCATCGGCCGCGAGCACCTCGCGAGCTCGATGCGCGACTGCGCTCTCATCACCGCCCCCTATCGCGTCGGCTCCAACGAGAATATCGGCACGCTCGGCGTCGTTGGGCCCATGAGAATCGAATATGCACGGATAATGGCTATGGTAAACTACATGGCGCGGTTGATAGAGCAGCGTCTTGGCGAGCAGACCGCACGTTGATCTCGCGGAGATTCGATCCTTCCTAATGACATCTGACAGGAAAGACAAGCGCTTCCGCATCCCAATTAGGTTCAGCGACGCTGAAGATGAGAGTGAGTCTCCGACGAGCAGACCAGCCGAGATGGATAGACTAGATCCCGACTACAACCCGGACGATTTTGAAAGCGAAGATCCTTCATTCGCCGAGGAAGATCAACTGACAGCCGACGACGCTCTTGGGCTCGACGATCTGAGCTCGGAAGATCTCAGCGGTGGCGGACCTGATAAGGCAGAGCTCGTCGCGACGCGGGCCGAACTGAAGCGAGTCCAAGCCGAAAACGCGGAACTCAAGAACAGTCTCGCGCGCCGTCAGGCTGACTTTGAAAACTATCGCAAGCGCGTCGATCGCGAACGCAGTGAGACCTACAACCGCGTCGTTGCCGACGTCGCCGAGAAGCTTTTGCCGGTTTCTGACAACCTGAAACGCGCGCTCGAGGCGGAGTCGTCAGTTGAAGCCGCGGAGTCAGACGAGTTTCGTCATTTCCTGAGCGGCGTCGATCTGATCTGGAAACAGCTCAACGGCGTGCTTGACGCGCTCGGCGTTAAGCCGATTTCCGCTGTTGGAGAACCGTTTAATCCACACATTCATGAGGCAGTCGTCACCGAAGCAACGGACGAACACGAGCCCGACACCGTGATTCAGGAGATCCGCAGCGGCTACCGGCTCGGCGACAAACTAATCCGCCCGGCGCTCGTAAAAGTGGCTGTAAGAAAGTAGTTATTTGAGCGATTAGAACAGGTCAGGAAGGGGGCAAGCACAGTGCGCCCCGCACGCAGTCGGAGCGGCGGCGTCGCCCTCTTCCGGACTTGTTCTCAAATAAACATGGGCAAATCGATTGGCATAGATTTAGGTACGACGAACTGCTGCGTCGCCGTTCTCGAAGGCGGCGCCGTGCAGATCGTGCCCAACAAAGAAGGCGGCCGCACGACGCCGAGTGTCGTCGGTTTCACCGATAAAGGCGAGCGGCTTGTCGGCCAGATCGCGAAACGCCAGGCGGTGACGAACGCGGCCAACACAGTCTACGCCGTCAAGCGTTTGATCGGACGCAAGTTCAACTCGAAGGAAGTCGAACGCATGCGCGAGACCTCGGCGTTCGAGATCGTCGATTCGACGAACGGCGACGCGCGCGTGAAGGTCCAGGGCCGAAACTACAGCCCGCCGGAATTGTCGGGCATCGTGTTGCAGCGTCTGAAAGCCGCGGCTGAGGAGTTTCTCGGCGAATCCGTCACCGACGCGATCATCACCGTTCCCGCTTACTTCGACGACACCCAGCGCCAGGCCACGAAAGACGCGGGCAAGATCGCAGGCTTGAAAGTCGAACGCATCATCAACGAGCCGACAGCCGCAGCGCTCGCGTACGGTCTCGGCAAGTCAGACTCCGAACGGATCGCGGTGTACGACCTCGGCGGCGGGACGTTCGACATCTCGATCCTCGAAATGAACGACGGCGTTTTCGAAGTGCTGTCGACCTCCGGAAACACATTCCTCGGCGGTGAAGACTTCGATGAGCGGATCATGAACTGGATGGCGGAGCAGTTTCTCGCCGACACCGGAATCGATCTGAAGCAGGACCGCCTCGCCTTGCAGCGTCTGAAAGAAGTTGCAGAACGAGCGAAGTGCGATCTGTCGTCGCAGCTCGAAACGAATATCAACCTGCCGTTCATCGCCGCCGACGCGACGGGTCCGAAACACTTCAACAAGACGCTGACGCGCCAACAATTCGAATCGCTCGTGGGCGACCTCGTCGAGCAGACCGTGGAACCGTGTCAGACGGCCTTGGCCGACGCGGAACTGCAACCGAGCGAGATTCACAAAGTGATCCTCGTCGGCGGTCAAACGCGCTCGCCGATCGTCGCTCGCACGGTCGAGAAGATCTTCGGACGGAAACCGTCGTCGGAAATCAACCCGGACGAAGTAGTCGCGATGGGCGCGGCGATTCAGGGGGGTGTTCTGACCGGCGAAGTAAAAGACATTGTGCTGCTGGACGTGTTACCGCTGAGTTTGGGCTTGGCGACACGTGGCGGATTGTTTACAAAGATCATCGAACGAAATTCGACGATTCCGTTGCGTGAGAGTCGAACGTTTACAACCGTCGTCGATAATCAATCATCGGTTGAGATTCACGTTTTGCAGGGAGAACGTGAGATCGCCAGTGGCAATCGTTCGCTGGGCAAATTCGAACTCGTGGGCATTCCGCCGAATCCGCGCGGTGTGCCGCAGATCGAAGTCACTTTTGAAGTCGACGGAAACGGCATCGTTTCGGTGTCGGCCCAGGACAAGGCGACCGGTCGCGAGCAGCAGATTCGCATCACGCCGACCTCCGGACTCTCGCCGGACGAGATTGACAGACTCATCCGTGAATCGGAAGAATTTGCCGACAGCGACAAGCTGGAGAAAGAATTGCTGGTATCGAAGACGAAGGTCGAGTCGCTGCTGAGGAATACAAAGAAGTCGTTTGCGGAGTTTGGCGGCCTGCTTTCCGAGATGGATCAGGAGAGCGCCGAGGCTGTTTTCAAGGAAGCTGAAGCCGCCGGCCAGTCACAAGGAATCGAAGAGATAGACATGGTAATGAAGAAACTGGAGCGCGTCGCCGGGCAACTCACAACCGCAATGCTGAACCCCACACCCGACGCGACCACCAGCGAAGTTTAAGCGCGCGAGCGCGTTCCCTTTTACAACAGGAATTTCGAAAGGTTATAAAAAGACCGAATGAGTAAGCGTGATTATTACGAAGTACTTGGCGTGAGCCGCACGGCCAGCGATCAGGAGCTGAAGACCGCGTACCGGCGTCTCGCGGTGCAGCACCACCCCGATAAAAACCCGAATGATGCCGCGGCCGAGGAGAAGTTTAAGGAAGCAGCCGAAGCTTACAGCGTGTTATCGAATCCCGAACAGCGAAAGCGTTACGACCGGTTCGGACATGCGGGCGTTTCAAGCAGTGCCGCCGGTGCGGGCTCGTGGGGCGCGCCGGGTTTTGGCGGTATCGAAGACATTCTTGGCGACCTCTTTGGGTTTGGCGACGTGTTTGGCGGCGGTCGCGGCGGCTCGCGACGTTCGTCCGCGCAACGTGGCGCCGATCTCCGTTATGACCTTGAAATCACACTCGAAGATGCAGCGAACGGGATGACTGCGCAGTTGCGTATCCCGCGTCTCGAGGCTTGCGACGCTTGTAAGAGCACTGGCGCTGCGCCGGGAACACAACCCGAAACCTGCAACACGTGCAATGGCTCGGGCCAGGTACGGTACCAGCAAGGGTTCTTCTCAGTTGCACGCACGTGTCATGTGTGTCGTGGCGCGGGCCGGGTGGTTAAGACCCCGTGCGAGAAGTGCAACGGCGCCGGACGTGTCGAACGCGAGAAACAGATGGAGGTCAAGATCCCGGCGGGTGTCGAAACTGGTTCACGACTCCGCGTGCCGGGTGAAGGCGAAGCCGGAACGAACGGCGGGCAGGCAGGCGATCTCTACGTCGTGATCCACGTTTCCGAGCACGACCAGTTTGAGCGCCAGGGAAACAATCTCTACGAAGCCGTTCCGATCACTTTTACACAAGCGGCGCTCGGTGCTGAGCTGATGGTGAAGACTCTCGACGGTGAAGAGAAACTGAAGATTCCGATGGGTACGCAAACCGGCACCGTATTTCGTCTGCGAGGAAAAGGAATGCCTGCACTCGGCGGACGCGGCCGCGGCGATCTGTTCGTCTCTGTTACGGTGATGACGCCGACCAGCCTCACGCGCGAACAGCGCAAACTGCTCGAACAGCTTGCCGACGTCGAAACCAAGGATCTGACGGATAAGAAGCTCGTCGACAAGGTCCGCGATATTTTCGGTTAGCTCACTTACCCAACTGTCTCATCAACTCCGCATGCAGCAGCACGACGTCGGGTGACTGCTGCAACGCCAGGAAATAATTCTTCTGAAACTCAGTTCCCGACTCCGAAGGAGCGAGCAGAGTCTTCGCGCGCGTCACCAGCGCCTTCGCATCTTCTTCCGTCGTCGGGTGCTCGGGATCGCGATTGTCCAACGTCTCATCGATCTGAACGATCAGCTCCGACAAGCGGTGCAGCCAGTCGAACCAGGGGTCTTTCAATACCAACTGGAGGAACTCGTAACTGTTGCCGATGCGCCCGCGCGCCCGCTCGTATCCGCGCCGTTCGAGGTCGAGCAGTGTCTTGTGCAGCCGCAACATTCCCTGCCGCAATTGCTTCAACTCGTCACGCGTGATCTCCGATACGTTTTCGCTCGCCATCCCAGTGCCCCCTTATCCGTCTTCTCCGTGTTTCTTCTTCCACAGAAAAATAGCTTATGATCCCGGCGATGCCCAGCGCCATCTCCCTCGACAGTCCGGTCGAGGATCTTCACAAGTTTGGAATCGCACGACTAGGCGAGAATCCTTCACGCAAACTCGCGTCCGCACTCGCGACGCAATTTCATAAGCGCAATCGGTCTGAAGTGACAGTCGAAGATCTACTCACGTATCTGCCGATGCGTTACGAGGACCGTTCCCGCACCGCAGCGATAAGAGATCTTCAGGACGGTCTTGAAGCGTCGTTGGATCTGACAGTCACCCATGCCCACGGTTATCCGGTTCGTGGCAAGGCGAACTTCGGCAAAGCGGCGAGACTGTTCATCTTCGAAGTGGCAGCCCGTGATGCGGGAAACACTGGGCGCGACGTCGTCGTCTGGTGGTTTGTTTCCGGCAAACGCGCTTACGACATCGTCAAGTACTACAAGGAAAGGATGGTTCCCGGCACACGCTTCATCACGTTCGGTCGCTGGGAGCTTGAACCGCGCCGCGGCGCGTACAAGCTGCGATTGCAACGTCCAGCCGACGAACTCGAGATCATCGCGCTTCCAGAACAACCTGCGAATCTTCCGAACCTCGAACCCGTCGAACAGGATCCGGAGCAGGTCGAAGAAAGCGTTCCGGATCCGGCGCTCGCGGCTATTCATGTGGCGCGGCGCGTTCCGGTCTATCGGAAACTCGGCGACTTCAATTCCAAACGCATTCGCGAAGTGATGCATGCGGTGCTCACACAACTCGACGATAAAGCGATCGCGGAAACGCTGCCGCCGGATCTGCGTCAACGAGCGCGTTTGATCGACCGTGCGCAAGCGTTGCGTGAGAT
>DASTOZ010000555.1:0-16496 GCA_035762365.1 Pyrinomonadaceae bacterium
TCATGAAGCTGCTGCGTGACGTCGCCGCGGCGAAACCGGCGTACGCGTTTGTCGATGAGGCGAGACGCGCAAGTGCGGCGAAAGCTGTCGAGAAAGGAATTGAGTGCATTCTGAAGACGCAAATCGTCGTAAACGGACGACGCACCGTGTGGTGTGCACAGCACGACGAAGTCACACTCGCGCCTGCGGCAGCGCGAACGTTTGAACTCGTTTCGTTGAGTGGCGGAGAAAGCGTCGACATCGTGCGGTTCCTGATGTCGATTAAGAACCCGTCGCCGGCGGTGGTCGAAGCGATTGAGTCGGCGGCCGCGTGGTTCGAGCAGTCGCGGTTGAAGGATGGATCGTGGGCGCGCTTCTATGAGATTGGTAGCAACCGGCCCATCTTTTCCGGACGTGACGGCGTGGTTAAATACGATATCAGCCAGATCGAGAAAGAGCGACGGACCGGCTACGCCTGGTACGGCGACTGGCCCGCAAAATTACTGAAACAAGACTATCCGGCGTGGAAGAAGAAGATCGACAGATCAGAAACCGATAAATGACCACACGACGCGACTTCATTAAGCAGATGGTGCTGGGCAGTGTTGCGCTGGCCGTTACGCCGCGTTTGATCGCGCTTGGGGTCGAGGCGAGTCCGTGGGAAACCACGATGCCTTCGATCCTGGGACGCATCAAACCGCCGCGTTTCCCCAAGCGCACGTTCTATCTCCAGCGGTTCGGCGCGAGAGGCGATGGAGCAACCGATTGCACCGCTGCTTTACGTCGCGCGATCGATGAATGCACGCGGGCGGGTGGCGGCAGAGTCGTCGTTCCCGAAGGAACGTATCTCACGGGCGCGATTCACCTGAAGAGCAACGTCAACCTCGAAGTCTCGGAAGGCGCGACGATCAAGTTCAGCACGAACCCAAAAGACTTCCTGCCCGTGGTCTTTTCGCGGTGGGAAGGCGTCGAGGTCTTCAACTACTCGCCATTCATCTACGCCTTCGAACAGCGGAACATCGCGATCACCGGCAAAGGAACGCTCGACGGACAGAGCAATGCGGAACACTGGTGGCCCTGGAACGGCCGGCCGCAGTACGGCTGGAAAGAAGGAATGCCGCAGCAGCGGCCCGATCGCAACGCGCTGTTCGCGATGGCCGAGAAAGGCGTGCCCGTCAGCGAGCGGATCTTCGGCGAGGGACATTATTTAAGGCCGCAGTTTATTCAGCCGTATCGCTGCCAGAACGTGCTGATTGATGGCGTTACGATCCGCAACTCGCCGATGTGGGAAGTTCATCCGGTGTTGTGCCGCAACGTGACGATTCAGAACGTGCACATCAACAGTCATGGACCAAACAACGACGGCTGCGATCCGGAATCGTGCAGCGACGTGTTGATTAAGAACTGTTACTTCGACACCGGCGACGACTGCATCGCGATCAAGTCAGGACGCAACGCCGATGGCCGCCGGTTGAAAGCGCCGACCGAGAACATCATTGTGCAGGACTGTGTAATGAAAGACGGGCACGGCGGCATTACGGTCGGCAGCGAGATCTCGGGCGGGGTGCGAAATCTTTTCGCGGAAAACTGCAAGCTCGACAGTCCAAACCTCGATCACGCCTTACGCGTGAAGAACAACGCGATGCGCGGTGGATTGTTGGAGAACATGCACTTCCGAAATATCGACGTGGGCCAGGTGGCCCATGCGGTGATCACGATCGACTTCAACTACGAAGAGGGCGCCAAAGGCGGATTCACTCCGGTTGTTCGCGACTACACGGTCGATCGTCTGCGTAGCACGAAGAGCAAGCACGCTCTCGACGTGCAGGGCCTGCCGGGCGCGCCGATCATCAATCTGCGTCTGACGAATTGCACGTTCGACAATGTGCAGGAACCGAATATCTTAAAAAACGTCGAACAACCAACTTTTGAAAACGTCACGATTAACAACAAGCGGCTCACGCAAATCAGTTCGATCTCTGAACGTGCCGCCGGCACGGCGATGAATGCGCTCTGGCGAGACCCGGGCACGAACGATCCGAAAGGCATCGGCGCGCTGCTGCTGGCTGCCGCCGAGATGGCGCCGGCCGCGCGCAAGAC
This sequence comes from Pyrinomonadaceae bacterium, assembly GCA_035762365.1. GTDB lineage: Bacteria > Acidobacteriota > Blastocatellia > Pyrinomonadales > Pyrinomonadaceae > PSRF01. Next base: position 2,080 of record DASTOZ010000555.1, read on the forward strand.
AAACGACGGCAGGAAGCGAACTTAACGCGCAGCTATTTCAATAACTGCCACGCGAACATACAATCAACCCGAGTAATGTGAAGCGATGAGTCAGACAAACGCCAACATCTTCAAAACGATCGATGCCGAGAGGCGCGGGACGACTTTCGAGGAAGTCGTGTCGCAGCTTCGCGAAATGATTCATAAGGGCGAGCTGCGGCCCGGCGATCGCCTGCCGCCCGAGAGAGATTTAGCGAAGCGACTCGGCGTGAGCCGTCCGACTCTGCGCGCGGGAATCAGCTCGCTCGCCGCTGTCGGCGTGCTGCAACCCCGTCGCGGTGCAGGCACGTTTGTCGTCGAAGCAGAAGGACCACCCTCGCTCGACAGCAGTCCGCTGCGGTTGATGGCGTCGCTGCAACGATTCACGCCGGCGGAGATGTTTGAAGCGCGACGTTCGCTGGAGATGGCGATCGCGGCGCTGGCGGCAGAGCGCGCGACGGGTGAAGAGATGGCCCAGATGTCGGAAGAGATCGCGGGCATGTTCGCGTCGCTCGACGAGCCGGAACAGTTCCTGGTCCACGATATGCGGTTCCATCAAACAGTCGCGGCCGCGTCGGGCAATCGCATTCTCACCGCGTTGATGAACATGGTCGCAACGATCCTTTTCGAAGTGCGTCGCAAGACGGTGAACCGCGCGCGCGACTTGAAAGAGTCGGCGGAGATGCACCGCGCGATCTACCGCGCCATTCGCGACCGCAATCCCGAAGCCGCACGCGACGCGATGCGCGATCACCTGATGCTGGCCCAGAAAGCCCAGGAAGAGGAAGAACAGCAGTAGCCACAAAGGCACAAACGGCACAAAAACGAAGCCCACGGAACCGCACAATGTTTAAGGTATCGCTATCGTTTTTGTGCGTTTTGTGCCTTTTTGTGGCTGCGAAAGCCGGCGGGACTTGCACCAGGAAGACGAATCGATCGAGTTGAACTGCGAAACCGGGAGTGTGGATCGGCGCAAGGGTAGGTTTGTTTGCGATTGGTTCCGGCGGGGGCCACGCTGATTACGACTGGTTCAGGTTCGAGCGTCTCGAACAATCCGCACAAACTCGCGCGCGCGCTCAGTGATCAACTTCTGTTGTCCTTCGCGAATCGCTTTGACGTCGACAAGGTCCGCGCCGACACCCAACGCACTCGCACCAGCTTTGATGAAATCTGCCGCCGTCTTCAGCGACACGCCTCCAGTCGGCACGAGCTCGATCTGCGGCAGCGGCGCTTTCAACGACTTGATGTAACTCGCGCCTCCAACCGCGCCCGCCGGAAACACCTTCACAAAATCCGCGCCGGCAGACCACGCCTGGACCACTTCAGTCGGCGTCAACGCACCCGGCATCACTGCGATCCCATGCTGCCGGCACACTGCGATCGTTTCGAGGTTCAATGCAGGACTCACGACAAATCGCGCACCTGCGTTGATACACGCCCGCGCAGTTTCGCCGTCGAGCACGGTGCCGGCGCCGACCAGCGCTTGACTTCCGTAACGCTTCGAGACCTCTTCGATCACACCGACAGCACCCGGGACGGTCATCGTGATCTCGAGTATCGAGATGCCGCCTTCACGAATCGCGTCGATAGCCCTCATCGCCTCATCAGCAGACTGCGCCCGCACCACCGGAATGATGCCGACGTCGCGAATCGTTTGCAGGACTTCAACTTTGTCCGTCATCAACGATCGACCCTTGCCGTTCCGCCCTTCATCACGCGCTCCACTTCCGCCAGCGTCGCCATCGTCGTGTCGCCCGGCGTCGTCATCGCCAACGCTCCGTGCGCTGCGCCACATTCGACGGACCATTGTGGTCCGCGTCCGGTTAACAAACCGTAGATCAATCCGGAAGCGAACGAATCGCCGCCTCCGACGCGATCGAGTATCTCGAGGTTCTCACGAACGGGCGCGCGATAGAGCTCACCACCCGCGTAACAAACCGCACCCCAGTCGTTGATCGTCGCCGTTTTCGCGTTGCGCAGCGTAGTTGCCACGACTTTGAAGTTGGGAAACTCGGCGACTGCCTTCTCGATCATGCGGCGAAAGTTTTCGACGTCGAGTTTCGAGTGATGCTCGTCGAGTCCTTCAACTTCAAACCCGAGCGCGGCGGTGAAGTCTTCCTCGTTGCCGATCATCACGTCGACCAGCGGCGCGAGTTCGCGATTGACCGCAATCGCGCGTTCCCTGCCGCCGATGGATCGCCACAACGAGTCGCGATAATTCAGATCATACGAAACGATCGTGCCGTGCTTCTTCGCCGCCTGCATCGCTTCACGCGCAACCGCGGGCGTCGTCTCGGACAACGCGCAAAAAATGCCGCCCGTGTGAAACCACCTCGCGCCTTCCTGCGCAAAGACCTTGTCCCAATCGATATCGCCGGGCTTCAATTGCGACACGGCCGTGTGCCCGCGATCGGAGCAGCCGGCCGCGCCGCGCACACCGAACCCACGCTCGGTGAAGTTGAGTCCATTGCGAACCGTACGGCCCACGCCATCAAACTTCACCCAATGCACGTGCGATTGGTCCACGCCGCCCTGGTAAATCAGATCCTGGACCAGCCTCCCAATCGCATTATCGGCCAGCGCCGTCACGATTGCCGCGTCCATCCCGAAACAACGCTTCAATCCACGCGCGACGTTGTACTCACCGCCGCCTTCCCACACCCGAAAAGTGCGCGCTGTATGAACGCGTCCCTCGCCGGGATCCAACCGCAGCATCACCTCGCCGAGCGATACGACATCCCAGCTACACTGCGCTTTGTCTCTTATTTCCAAAACGCTCATCTATGCCCTTTGCTGTTCTCTTTGAGTGTACAAGAGCCCGATGATGATACCGACACCGATGCCGCTCGCGCCCGCGAGCATCATGTAGGAAAGCAGCGTGTTGCCGGCAACGTGCGAGATCAACCCGACGCACCAACCCACGAATGAACCAAGAATCAGACCAACGAAACCGAAGCCGACAAACGTGCCCACCGAGAACATTCGCACCGGTGCGCGCTCGACGTCTTCAACTGGCTCGAGTCGCGGCGTCAGCAAGTGAATCAAGGCTAATGCGAGGAGATACAGCGTGCCGGCGATCGTGAAGACGATGGTGTAGTTCTGTCCGGTACTCTGCAGAATGTAACCCGTACCCACGGCCATCGTCGCGCCACCCAATGCGCCCGCCATTCCGCCGATGCCCACCACTGAACCGACCGCGTTGCGCGGGAACATGTCAGACGTCGTAGTGAACAGATTGCACGACCAACCCTGGTGCGCGGCCGCCGCAAACCCGATGATAATCGCAGCCAGCCAGATGTTCTTCACCTGCGACGCAAAGATGATCGGCGTCACCGCAAACGCGCAGATCAGCATCGCAGTCTTGCGCGCGCGGTTGATGGTCCAGCCACGCTTGATGAACGTCGACGAAAGCCAACCGCCGCCGATACTGCCGACGTCGGCAATCACGTAAATAATGATCAAAGGTGGACCAACTGCAAGCAAGTCAATCTTGTACTGCTCGCGGAAGAATCCTGGGATCCAGTAGAGATAAAACCACCACACCGGATCGGTCAGATACTTGGCAATCGCGAAGGCCGAGGTTTGCCGATGGGGTACGAGACGCATCCACGGAACCTTCGCGGCCGGCGGATCTGGTGGATCGCTCTGAATGTGGTCCAACTCCGCGGTCGAGACCTTCGGATGCTCCTGTGGCCTCCGGTAGACCGGCAACCAGAAAAACAGCCAGATGAAGCCGATCGCGCCGGTGAGAATAAACGCCATTTGCCAGCCGAATTTGGTCGCGATCCACGGGACCGTCAGCGGCGCGACGATCGCGCCGACGTTCGAACCGGCGTTGAAGAGACCGGTCGCAAAGGCGCGCTCTTTCTTCGGAAACCACTCGGCGACGGTCTTGATCGCGGCTGGGAAATTCCCTGCCTCGCCGACTCCCAGCGCCGCACGCGCCACACCGAAACCGAATGGCGTGCGCGCGAGTGCATGGCCCATAGCCGCGAAACTCCACCAGACGATCGCGGCTGCATAACCGACGCGTGTGCCGATACGGTCCATCAAACGGCCGGCGAGCAGAAGTCCGAACGCATACGCAGCATTGAAAGCGGCGACGATGTTTCCGTAATCGATTTCGGTCCAGCCAATTGCCTCGGGCCGTTGCAGGTCTTTCGCCAGAATGCCGAGCACCTGACGATCGACGTAGTTGACGGTCGTCGCGAAGAACAGCAACGCGCAAATGACCCAGCGATAACGGCCGATGCGCTGGCCCATTGTCTCGACGGTAGCGGCGGCGGCTGTTGGATTCAGCGGCGCGGCATTGGCTGAGTCAGCCGTCTTCTGCGGGAGCGCAGCGGCATTCGCGATCTCGTCCATGGTTCTTCTTAACTCCTTGGAGTTGTTATTGATTTACACCACTGGCCAGGAATCCACCGTCGACGGCGAGTATCTCGCCGGTAACAAAACTCGCGGCATCGGAAGCCAGGAAGATGGCAGCGCCCGCGAGTTCCTCGACATTGCCGAAGCGACGCATCGGCGTGCGCAGTTTGAACTCCCGGCCACGCTCCGTCTCGTCCAGCAGTCTTTGATTGAGCGCGGTGCGAAAGACGCCGGGTGCGATCGCGTTGACGCGAACGCCACGGCTGGACCATTCGATGGCGAGAGACTTGGTGAGCGAGCCGACAGCCGCCTTGCTCGCCGAGTACGCCGCGACTTCATACAGCGCGACGAAGGTCGAAAGGGACGCGATGTTGATGATGCTGCCCGACTCGCGTTCGAGCATGTGTTTGCCGAAGACCTGGCAGGCGCGCAGAGTTCCCGTGAGGTTTGTATCGATGATGGCGTCCCACTCGTCTTCCGGGAAATCGATCGTCGGGGCGCGTTTGGTACGACCGGCGGAGTTCACCAGAATGTCGACTTTGCCAAACGCCGTGGTCGTCTCACGCAAAACGTTCTCTAGAGATGCGCGATCGGAGACGTCCGATGTGACGCGCAGAGAGCGCCGGCCAAACTCTTCGATCTCGCGCGCGACGGTTTCGACCTGCTCGATGCGCCGCGAAGTGGGTACGACATCAGCGCCCGCCTGGGCAAAACCGTGGGCGATGGCACGTCCGATACCCGAGGTGCCACCCACGACGACTGCCACCTTGCCTGTAAGTTCCAGGGGTGAATATGTCATACGATTGGACTTTTTCCGGCCCGATTCTGATTGCGGATTGCACGGGTTTGTCTCCATGCAAATCCGCAGATTGCTGCGAACACGAATTGGAAAAGGTTAGACCACTTTTAGAAAGTGCGCATACTGTGTAACACCGTGCATCCGCTGCCGTCAAGCACAAAAAGTCGCGTCCTGATTTACGATTAGCTGAACTTTCCACGCCCCGATTCGAGGGAAAATGTTGCTTGTATACCAGCGGTCTGCGTGGTAAAGTCTTGCTTCCTTTGTGGAATTGGTATTACCAAAATGTCGGCGACCTCCAAACAAATTATTCGACGTCGTGTGGTGGGCGGAAACGTCTGGCTTTCCCACGACGCAGCCGAACCCGGCTACCTCGCGAAGCTTACGCTCCAGAATCTCCGCTACGAGGTGATGCCGTCGGAAGAGGCCGTCGGACACGCGATGCTCGACGAGATCAAGAACGCGGCGACCGCGAAAGACGGCGCACTGGTGATCGTCATCGTCGGCGGTCGCGGCGGACAGGCTTTGCACCGGATCCTCGGTGAGATGGCAAAGACCAACGAGCACGATGAATTACTCGCGCGTCTGAACGTGTTCACGCAGGACGCACTCGCGCCCTTGCGCATGGACAACGGACTCAGTTTCGTGCGCGACTTCGAGCGACTGCTCGGCCCCGACTTCTTCCGCAAAGTTAAAAGCTTTACCTCGATGCGCACCGACGCTGAAGATCTCGAGGCGGAGTTGGCGGCATACGTCGAACGACTCGAATCGCTCGGTGGCATCGACATCTTTTTCCTCGGCCTTGGACCGGAAGCAGGTGGTGCTTCACACTTGTGCTACATCAAACCCGGCTCGGGCGCGACTTACAGCGACGTCGGCGGATTGATTCCGCTTTCCGAATCGATCCTCGAACATCACATCAGGAAGTTTAAGGCCGGCGGCACGGTTGTAACCGAGATGGACGAAGCTGAGTGTCGCGCCGCGCGTCACATCCTGACGCTTGGTCCAGCCGCGATTCTCGGAGCTCGCAGGGTGGTGCAGTCGATCGTCGACGCCGATACGGCGCCCGCAAAGCGTGAGAGTTACCGCAATCTTTTGCACACAGAGATCGCCGATGATGCGGAGACGCGTGAGAAACAGTTCGATCGGAACCCAGGGCTTTGGTTGCGAGTTCATCCAAACGTCCGCTCCTTGATACTAGAAAACGTCTTAGAAACGGGAACTTAGTGCTTTGTGCTTGGTTCTTTGTACCGACTTCGAGCGAAGCACAAAGAACAAAGTACAAAGAACAAAGCACTGAAAATATGTCGAGCGTTCAAACGCCTTCGTTATTAAGTGAGTTCGCGATCATCGTCGATCCGAACGACAACGTTGCTGTCGTAAAGAAAGCGACGTCGCCCGGACTCGAGTTGTTACTGCCGGACGAATCGTCGATCGAGGTTCGCGCGGCAGTGCCGCCGGGTCACCGCTTCGCGACGAAAGACATCCCGGCCGGCCAGTTTGTGCTTCAGTTTGGACAACCAATCGGAACTTCTCTCGGAATCAAGCAAGGCGAGCAGATCTCGCACGACAACATGACGGACGACGTTCCGATCGTGCGGGACCTTCCGGAAAACCTGCACACGCCCGAACCGGACTACCTCCCTATCGACGAGCGCGCGACGTTTATGGGTTACCGCCGTCGTGACGGCCGCGTCGGAACGCGCAACTACGTGCTGATCGTGCCGACGAGCATGTGCGCGAGTCACGAAGCGACGCAGATTTCGACGATCGCCGAGTTCACGATTTACGATCGACAAAAGTATCCAAACGTCGATGGCGTCGTTGCCATTCCGCACAACAAAGGCTGCGGCTGCCAGGATGGTTCGACGATCGACGTCATGCTGCGCACGCTTTCAAACTACGCGGACCATCCGAATGTAGGAGGCGTGATCCTGATCGATCTTGGTTGCGAGAAGACGAACCTCTCGCAGGTCGAGCGATACTTGCTCAAACGCGAGAAGGCGTTCGACAAGCCGGTGGCGAAGATCGGGATTCAGGAAGTCGGCGGCACTCAGGCGGCCATTCAACAGGGATTGAAAGAAGTCGAACAGATGTTGCCGCTGGTCAACGGCATCACTCGCGAAGAGTGTCCGGTCAGCGAACTTGTGCTCGGCGTTAAGTGCGGTGGCTCCGACGGGTTTTCGGGCATCTCCGCGAATCCGTCTCTCGGACGCGCGGCGGATCTGCTGGTGCGTTCGGGCGGAACGGTGCTGATAACGGAAGTGCCCGAGTTTTGCGGCGCCGAACATCTGCTCGCCGGACGCGCGAAGGACGTCGAAACCGGACGCGCCGTTTATCGACTCGTCGATTGGTACAAAGAATACGCCTCGAAGTTTGGCGCCGTGCTGAACAACAACCCGAGCCCCGGCAACGTTGCGGGTGGCTTGCTCAATATCACGATCAAATCGCTGGGGGCGATCGCGAAGGCGGGCACGACTCGTGTTGAAGGCGTGATCGAGTATGCCGAGACGCCCCGCAGTCGCGGCTTGAACCTCATGCAGGGGCCCGGATACGACCAGGAGTCGACGCCGGGATTGGTCGGCGCCGGTGCGACGGTGGTCGTATTCACAACCGGACGCGGCACGACGATCGGCAACGCTATCACTCCGGTGATCAAGCTGGCTTCAAACACGCCGGTGTTCGAGAGAATGGTGAACGATCTCGATCTTTCCGCCGGTGGCGTGATCGACGGCACTGAGACGATCGACGAAGTGGGCCAACGCGTGTTCGACCGCGTCGTCGAAGTGGCGAGCGGACTTCAAGCCAAAGCGGAAGAGCACAAGCATCGCGAGTTTCAGTTCTGGGCTGAACAGACCGTTTCGCTGTAGTCACACATGCTTCTCGGCATTGACGTTTCCACAACCAGCGTCAAGGCACTGCTCGTCGACAGTAACGGCGAGATCGTCAAGAGTTCCACTTCCCCACTCACGTTATCCAATCCGCGTCCACTCTGGTCGGAACAGAATCCTGACGATTGGTGGCAGGCCGCCGTCACCAGCATCAAGCACGTCGTTGACGAGTCGAGTGACGTCTCCGCGATCGGGTTGACGGGCCAGATGCACGGGTTGGTCCTGCTCGACGGCAACGGCGAAGTGCTGCGTCCGGCGATCCTGTGGAACGATCAACGTTGTGCGGCAGAGTGCGCGGAGATACGCGCGCGGTTGGGCAAAGAACGACTGGTCCAGGTCTCGGGAAACGATGCGCTCACCGGCTTCACTGCGCCGAAGATTGTTTGGGTACGAAGTCACGAACCTGAAGTTTACGATCGCGCGCGTCACGTCCTGCTGCCGAAAGATTACCTGCGCTACAAACTGACGCACGAATACGCGATGGACAAGGCTGACGGATCGGGAACATTGCTTTTCGATCTGGAGAAGCGCGACTGGTCCAGCGAGATCCTCGACGCACTCGAGATTCCCGCGGGATGGTTACCGCGGACCTTCGAAGGACCGGAAGTCACGGGCCGAGTTACGCGCGAAGCGGCTGACGTGACGGGTTTGAAGGAAGGCACGCCGGTGGTGGCGGGCGGTGGAGATCAATCGGCACAGGCGGTCGGCGTCGGTGCGATTCGTCCGGGCGTTCTGGCGGTCACAATGGGAACGTCGGGCGTGGTGTTCGGGGCGACCGAAGCGCCGTTGATCGAATCACAGGGGCGCCTTCACGCCTTTTGTCACGCCGTGCCCGGTCGTTGGCACTTGATGGGAGTGATGCTGAGTGCTGCCGGCAGTCTTCAGTGGTACCGCGAAGCGCTGTATCCAAACGTCAGCTTTGATGAGCTGGTCACTGAAGCTGCGAAAGCCCCAGCGGGAAGTGATGGCCTTCTCTTCCTGCCGTACTTGTGCGGCGAGCGCACGCCGCATCCTGATCCACTTGCACGTGGTTCGTGGGTCGGACTCACCAACCGTCACACGCGCGCGCATCTCACGCGCGCGGTTCTCGAAGGTGTCGCTTTCGGATTGAAAGACATCTTCTCGCTGATGCAGTCGGTGGGAATGCGAGAGATCGATCAGGTGCGCGTCTCAGGTGGCGGTGCGAAGAGCACGCTGTGGCGACAGATTCTCGCGGACGTGCTCGACAGCGAACTCGTGACAGTGAACACAACGGAAGGCGCGGCTTACGGCGCCGCATTGCTCGCGGGAGTGGCGGCAGGTGTGTGGCCGGACGTCGATACCGCTTGTGCACAAACGATCCGCGTCACCGACCGCACCAACCCCAACGCCACAAACACTGCTCGCTACGCCGAAATGTACCGGCAATACCAGTCGCTCTATCCGGCCCTACATTCCATTTCTCACGCACTCTCAGCGATCGAAAGCGGTGAGTAAGCGCGCGCGCCGTCTACGACCGCGGCGCCTCAGTCGAATAGTTCGTGATCGTTAAACTGCGACTGCTTTAGTATCAACAGCCGAAGAAGTCAATTCTGTATTTTAGGAAATTTGAGGAAAGGACGAGTGCGAGAGAGGCGGGTAACTCCCACTGTCCCCGCCCTTATGGTTCACGTGCCTTCACCCCACGCGAAACTCGAGTGCTTCGCTCACTCTAGTGGGCGACGAACCACAATCACCAGACCCGCGCGCGGCTAGCTTCAGCGGGCCATCAATGATCTCGCACCTCGCGGCGAGAATTCTAGTTCTGCACCTTTCATGGCGATATCAGGGTTTTCCCTTAGGAATGTAAATCTTGTGTCAAGATTAGAGTTATAATCAACGGACCCGATCCAGGCGTGATTCGAATCATAAAGCTATGCAGCAAGCAGCCTCCTTGTATCCAAAACTGGTTACTTCCCTCGACGGCATCGTTTGGGAGGCCGACGGCCAAACTTTTCAATTCACGTTCGTTAGCCCGCAGGCCGAACGGATCCTGGGCTATCCCTTGCGCGAATGGCTCGAGCCCAACTTCTGGCGCGACCACACTCACCCGGAAGACACTGATTGGTGCGCGGCGTATTGCCTGGACTGCACCAGCCGACGGCAGGACCACGAGTTCGAGTATCGAATGATCGCTGCCGATGGCCGCGTCGTGTGGTTGCACGACATCGTCTCCGTCAAGGTCGAACCCGAGGGCGCGGTTTACCTCAGCGGCATCATGCTCGACGTCACCAAGCGAAAGCAGGCGGAAGAGGAGCTGCGACAGAAGACTGAGATCCTGCAGAAGATCTTCGACAACGTCCCCGTGATGGTTACCTTCCGCGACGCCGACGGACGCATGAAACTCGTCAATCGTGAATGGGAACGCATTTTCGGCTGGGCCTTGCCTGAGCTCGAAGATCTTAATGGCGATATTTTGACTGAGGTCTATCCCGATCCGATCAATCGCCGTCGTGCCCGGGACTTTATTGCCGCCGCCGACTCGCAGTGGAGCAACTTCAAGGCGAAAGTGCGCAACGGACGGATGATTGATACGGCGTGGGCCGTCGCCCGCCTGTCCGATGGATCGAGCGTGAGCATCGGTCAGGACATCAGTGAGCGAAACCGTGCTGAAGAAGAGCGCCGGCGTTTGTTGCAGCGGCTAATCACCGCGCAAGAGGACGAGCGACGCCATCTTTCGCGCGAGTTGCACGACAATCTGGGTCAGTATCTTTCCGCGCTGTTGCTTGGGCTTGAATCGTTGGCGCGCGTTGCGAATCTTCCTGCCGCGGCTGTGAACCAGTTGTCTTACCTGACGGAGACTACGAAGCAGTTCGAGTTGGACGTGCATAGCCTGGCGCTGGAGTTGCGGCCGACGACGCTTGACGACCTCGGGTTGGAAGCGGCGTTGTCGAGTTTCGCGCGCGAGTGGGAGCGACGCCACGATCGGCGCATCAAGGTTGTGTTCAATAGCAGCGGGTTCGCGACTCCTGACAAGCGACTTCCGTTTGACGTCGAGGTTGCGATCTATCGCGTGGTCCAGGAAGCGCTCACCAACGCGTCGCGACACTCGAACGCGCAGATCGTGAGCATCATTCTCGAGCGAGATAGTGCGCAGGTGCGAGTGACGATCGAGGATGATGGCGTGGGGTTTGATGTCGAGAAGATGATGAGCAGTCCGGTTGAGAATCGACGCCTCGGACTGATGAGCATGCAGGAGCGTGCGCAGATGCTCGGCGGTGAGTTCAAGATCGACTCCGGCGCCGGGACGACGATCGTCGTCACTATTCCACTCAGCGCAGCCTCGAGGTCGTGAGTATGGACAAACTTAAAATCCTGCTCGCCGAGGACCACCGGATACTGCGCGAAGGACTGAAACGGCTCATTGACGAGCAGCTGAACATGGAAGTGGTCGGCGAAGCTGATAACGGTATCGCCGCGTGGCAACAGGCCAAAGAGCTCGAACCGGATATCGTGTTGATGGATATTACGATGCCGCGGCTCAACGGCGCTGAGGCGACGGAGAAGATCCGCGAGCTGTGTCCTCAGGTGAAAGTCATTGCGTTGACGGGGCATCGGGCGAGCGCATATTTGAATGAAGTCTTGAAAGCTGGCGCGTCGGGTTATGTTCTCAAGCAGGCCGCGATCGACGAGTTGATCGATGCGATTCAGACGGTAGCGAAGGGTGGGACGTACATCGATAGTGCGTCACGTGAGGCTCTTGTGCACTCGCCGCTCGACGACAGAGTTTTCAAAGGCGAGCCGCAGGGGAAGCCGTTATCGCAGCGTGAGGTTCAGGTGCTCTCGCTGGTCGCCAGCGGCTACACCAACAAAGAGATCGCCAACGAGCTTTCCATCAGCGTTAAGACCGTCGAGACCCACAAAGCCAACTCCATGCAGAAACTCGACCTCAAGAGCCGCGCCGAAGTCGTCGACTACGCCCGCTTCCGCGGCTGGACCTGAGCTCCGCGTCTGATCCGGATCTCGTTCTGGACTTGGATCCACGTCTGGACCTGGATCCACATCTGGACTTCGATCCGCGCATTCTCTTCAATCATTTCGCCTAACCGCCAGCAGAGCCGTGGCGAGACCGAGGCTGGGTAGCCGGCTGCGAAAATCTGCCTGAACCTATTTGCACCGAAACTTCGCGTTATTAAGCAGGTTAGCTCATGACGGCTGGCCAAAAGGAGTCCTTCGATGCAGGTTAAGGTTAACGCGAAATACGTTGTTTTTACCGCTATCACGCTCGCTACGATTTATGTTCTCTGGAACAACGAACGGTTTGTAGTCCAACCAGATCACCCGGCATGGACGCATTATGCGCCGTTCAAGTGGGTACTGCTGCCACACGCGCTCTTCGGCAGCATCGTACTTTTATCCGCGCCGTTTCAGTTTTCGGATCGGCTTCGCGCGCGATTTCCGAAGTTGCACCGAATCATGGGCCGCGCCTACATCCTCGGCGTTTATGTTCTCGCGCCTACCGGTGCGTACATCCAATACTTTCAGGAGCGAATGGGCGCACCGCGTTCGTTTACGATTCTCGCAATCGTTGACGCAGCTCTGATCATCGGCACTACGACGCTGGCGGGCTACTTTGCTTTCAAACGCAAGCTCGGTGTGCACCGTCAATGGGCGACGCGCAGTTACGCAGTTGCGCTGGTGTTCATTTTCGCTCGAGTCTTCATCGGCCTGACTGGTGCGGGAGCGATGGGCGTTGAGATGGTGCAGGCTGTGATTTGGTCGTGCCTTGTGGCCGCAGTGCCCGTCGCCGACGTCGCGCTGCACTGGAAAGATCTCCGCTCGGCGGCTACGAAACCGGCGAACCGCGTGGTCGCCGCGAAACCCAGCGTGGAACTTCCGCGCGCCGCGTAATCCAGAATAGACCGGATCCTCCATATCTCGCTTTCGGAGCCGGGTAGTCTTGCGATAGGCTACCTGACATTCGAAAGCGAGATAGTTTTTATGGATCCGCACTTAAAGATGGTCCGCGCTGTGACGCCAAGCGCTGAGGGTTGTGAAGATTGCTTGAGGATCGGTTCGACGTGGATGCACTTGCGGTTGTGCCTGACGTGCGGTCACGTCGGGTGTTGCGACTCGTCAGTGAATCGTCATGCGCGGAAGCACTTTCACGAAGTGCAACACCCGATCATGCGATCGTTCGAACCCGGTGAAAACTGGCGCTGGTGCTACATTGACGACGCGTACGTGTAACTCGAAGTGATGCGGCTAGCGCAACGAGTCACGGCGTGACTGTTTGCGCCATGGCCCGCTCCGCCGGCTTTCGTTCTTCGGCCAGCAGGAAGCGATACGCGACGCCGGCGAGCGCGGCGCCGACGATTGGCGCTAACCAGAACAACCACAATTGGCGTATGGCCCAACCGCCGACAAACAGCGCCGGCCCGGTGCTGCGAGCAGGATTCACTGAAGTATTCGTGACCGGGATCGAAACCAGGTGGATCAACGTCAACGCCAAGCCGATCGCGAGTCCCGCCAACGGTTGCGGCGAACGTTTGTCGGTCGCACCCAAAATCACCACCAAAAAGAAAAAGGTCATTACCAGCTCTACAACCAGAGCCGCCACGAGTGAATAACCTCCCGGCGAGTGCGCGTCATAACCATTAGCAGCAAAACCGGAAGCCGGAGCGTTGAACCCAGCCTTACCACTCGCAATGACGTACAAGACCGCCGCGCCGACAGCAGCGCCGGCGACTTGCGCGACGATGTAAGGCGCCACATCGCGACCGAGAAACCGGCGCGCAGTGCAGAGCCCAACCGTCACGGCGGGATTGAAGTGTCCGCCAGACACATGGCCCACGGCATATGCCATCGTGACCACTGACAATCCGAAAGCAAACGCAACTCCCAAAAGACCGATCCCGACCTCCGGGAAAGCAGCAGCCAGCACAGCGCTGCCACACCCGCCAAGGACCAACCAAAGCGTTCCCAAAAACTCCGCCGTCATTCTTTGTGAAAGTGAGAACTCGTTCATTTCTTTTTACCTTCCTTGCTCCGCACTCATCCAGACACGAATCATGATGGGCCGAAGCTTCCCTTCAGTCGCGCTTCGGCCCATCCTGAGGTAACTGATAGTGCTTCTCCTCCTCCTCTTGAGTAGCGCCGGTTTACCTCAGTTTCGTTTCGTGTGCGCCCTTGATCACACACGACGACTATGCTTCCTGCCATCATGAGTTCGACCAAACCGCCCCCCCGCGAGCACTTCTTTGATTGCCGGCAGCAACTCTCTTCCCATCCGGGCCTTGGTTACATACCCCTCCCCCGTTTCAAGTGCCGCGTCTCGGAAATCGGAATCGTCGTGCAGCGTCAGGAAAACTATCTTCATCTTC
>DASTOZ010000556.1:0-5314 GCA_035762365.1 Pyrinomonadaceae bacterium
GCGCTGCACCTGGCGACGTCGACGCGGTATGGGTATTTCCGTGATGCGCTTTATTACCTCGCCTGCTCCGAACATCTCGCGTTTGGGTATGTCGATCAGCCGCCGATGATTGCCGTCCTTGGATGGATCAACCGGCACACGATTGGGACGTCGTTACCGGCGCTTCTGTTCTGGCCGGCGTTGGCGGGTGCGTTACGGGTCGTTCTGATCGCTGCGTTTGCGCGGGAGCTGGGCGCGCGGCGGTTCGGGACGGTTTTAGCGGCTGCGTTGGCGGCAACGCCGGGTGTTTGGTGGGTCATCGATCATCAGTTTGCGATGAACGCGTTTGAGCCGCTGATCTGGGGTGGTCTGGCGTTCACAGTGCTGCGGATCATCAAGACCGCAAATACGAAACTCTGGCTCGTCTTCGGAGCGATCGCCGGCGTAGGATTACAAACAAAGTACTCGGTCATCATCTTTGCATCGGCGCTCATTCTCGGCGTTCTGCTGACGAGGCAGCGGCGAATACTATTCACGCCGTGGATTCTCGCGGGCGGCGCGATCGCTTTCCTGATCTTCCTGCCAAACCTCATCTGGAACATCCAACATCACTGGCCGTTCCTCGAGCTGATGCGAAACATTCGCGCCACGGGAAAAGACGTGGTCCTAAGCCCGGGCATGTATCTCGTGCAACAGATCCTGATGATGAACCCGGTAAGTTTTCCGTTCTGGTTCGGAGGTCTGCTGTTCTATTTCATCTCTCGCGACGCGAAGAACTATCGCGTGTTTGGCTGGACCTTCGCGATCACGATCGGTTTCTTCGCGATCACGCATGGAAAAGACTACTACTCAGCGGCCGCGTACGTCCCCGTCCTCGCGGCAGGCGCAGTCGCGACGGAGCGATTGCTCCAAACATCAACGCGGCCCAGGTTGAAAGCGCTCTTGCGAACGGCTTTCTTCGTTTGGCTGGTGCTTGGCGTCGCACCACTGCTGCCACTCGTGTTGCCCGTGCTACCGATCGACACTTTCGTCCGTTACCAGTCGCACCTGCCATTCGACGTCCCCAAAACCGAGAGGAGCTTTGTCGGCGAAACACTGCCGCAGTACTACGCCGACGAATTTCCCTGGCCGGGACTCGTCGCGGAAGTGGCGCGCGTCTATCATTCACTCACGCCCGAAGAGCAACAGCGCACGGCGATCTACGGCGCCAATTACGGCCAGGCAGCGGCCGTCGATTTCTTTGGCCCACAGTACGGGCTACCAAAAGCGATCAGCGGACATCAGAACTATTTTCTGTGGGGACCGCGTCATTACACAGGCGACATCATGATCTTGATGGGCGAGACGGAAACCGAGGCGCGTAAGCATTTCGAGTCAGTCACGGTCGCCGCAACCCTCAACAACCCGTACGCCTATCGCTACGAGAACCGTCCGATTCTTTTGTGCCGTCGTTTAAAATGGGACTTGCAAACCGGGTGGCCCAGAGTCAAAAACTGGCGCTGACCTCGAACCGGAAAGGACTTCCAATGCGAACACTCATACTGCGAACCTCGATCACGATCGCGATGCTGTTGCTGGTGCTGAACGCATCGTCGCTTGCCGGCAACCAGCCGAAGACCAGCACGATGAAAGGCAAGGTCTTTCGCTCCGATACCAATCAGCCGATTGCCAACGCGCACATCATCCTGCTCGACGAAAAGAAGTCTGACAAGAAAGACCATTCGATCGATACGAAGACCGACGAGCAGGGAAACTACTCTTTCCCGAACGTAGCCGCCGGCGCCTACACCGTTTCGATTCGAGCCTGGTACCCGACGCAGGAAGATGCACCATGCCAACTGCTGGCGGCGAAAACTGCGGACAAGAATTCCGCAGTGGTGGTCGCCGCTGACAAAGACAAGTTCGTTCAACAAGTATTCATCAAAGGCTTTTCAGTAAAAGCAGGAAAAGAGATCGTCAAAGATTTCGACTTCATGTGCAAGAGCCTTTTCGCAAAATGAAACCGGCAACTGTTTGCGTCAGTGTCGCTTCTGCGGGCGCGACTGGCACGACGAGGACAACATCGTCAGTCTACGAGCCGGGTAGAACACGGAAATCTCAAGCCCGACCAAACCACCACACGATTCATATGGAGTTTGTAAGCGGATTGAAAGATTATCTCCTCCTTCACTGACCCGTTCCGCTCTAGAATTACGCGTCTACAGTCGGACGATTGAATCGCCCCACCGCTGAATCGCCAGCGTTAGCCTCACGGTGAACTAGGTGCCGCCGCAGGCTTATCCCACTAACCGCACCCCTCATAAGGAGAAAGACATGCCTATCACAGTTTTTAAAGTTAAGGACACGTTGGAACTTAACCCGGGCGCCACCGGCCACTGGTGGTGGAACAATGCCACACCGACGAATGCAGTGTGGTCCGCGAATGCCGTTCCTCTCGCCACAGGATCAACAACGGCCGGCTTCGCTCAAGATACTCAACTCGAGGTGACGAGACTCTGGCGCAGATTCAAGGTAGTCGAAAAGAGCACGAGCCAGTTCAGTGATACGGACATCGAGACCGAAATTCACTACGAAGTGAAGAACCTCAGCGGTACGAAGGCAAAATTCAACATCTACTTCAGCGTCGCAACTCCGTAACGTCCATTACTCAGAAAAAAGCGGCGGCGACCGAAATACTGGCCGCCGCCGTAACCTGGCACCGCGCTCTAAGTTAAAAACTGAACCGGATCTGCGCGTCGATGCGACGATTGTACGCAGCACCGCCGCCGCCAAACCCACCAAAGCCACCGCTGATCCCGGTCGACGTTCCAAAGAAACTCGATCCGATGTTGCCGACGGGATTGTTGAAGTTCACGTGGTTCAAAATGTTGTTGAAGTTGACTGAGAAGGTCAGGTTGTAACGACCCTGACCGCCGCCGCCTCCACCGAAGCCACCGCCGCCCGGTCCGCGGTTAAAACCACCGCCACCGGGACCACCGGCCGGACCACCCGGTCCGCCACCACCAGCGCCACGCATTCCACCGCCACCGCCCATGATTGAGCGCTGACCACCTTCATTGCCCTGCCCCTGACCTTGTCCCTGCTGTCCCTGTCGATTCTGCGCATTGCCACTGCCGCCTTCAGAACCAAACGACCACGTCTTGCTGACTCGCAGGTTTACCGTGACTGAACCGGGACCTTCCGCGAAGTTGCGCGGAATCATCACGTCGCCCGGCGCGAATGCAAGTTTGAAATCACCAAACGGCGTGCACTTGAACAGCGCCTTGTTAGCATCGGTGCAAACCGTTCCCGCCGGCGCGAACGCGGGACGCTCCGTGTTGAAGGTGTCGCCATTGATGTCGCGGCCGAGCGTGATATTAAACGGCCGTCCCGACTGCACGATCACAAACGGATTCAAACTGATGCCCCAGTACGAGCGAATGTTCCCGGTCAACACAAAGCGATGACGAATATCGCCCGACGCGCGGCCATACTCAGTGCTGAAATCGTAAGGGTTCGCCGGCAAACTGCCGATTCCGTCCGCATCGCTGTTTGCTTTTGACAGGACGTAATACGCGTTGATCGAGGCGTTGCGGGAGAAACGGCTGTTGACGTTCACGATGAACTGGTTCTGGTTGTAACGACCGCTCGACTCATACTCGAAGATGTTGCACTGCGTCGACGGATTGACGGTCGGCGGAATGAAGTCGGAGCACTTCAGCGGATACACTCCACTGCCCGGCACACCCGGGATGAACGTGCCCGGCAGCGGCGCGTTGATGGGCCGAGTGCGCAACACGTGCAAAGTGCGCAGGTTGATGTAGCTGCTCGCAACGGTAATGTTGTGCGGCAACTGACGTTCGACACTGAACACTGCCTGCAAGGTGTAGGGCGCCTGAAGATTGTCAGCCAGCCGGTAAACCGTGCCCGGCACTGCAAACGCCAAAAGCTGCTCCGGCGTCGGAATCAGCGGGAAGAAATCTGGATTGAGAACCGTAAACTGCTGCTGATTGACGCCGTTGAAGCGCGTCGCCTGCATTGTCAGGTTCTCACTCACGCGCTCGTAGAAAACACCATAACCGCCGCGGAACACGGTCTTCGACTGCGGTCCAGCAGGCGACCACGCGAAACCAAGACGTGGACCAAAGTTGAAGTTGCTGTCGATGTTCTTCTGGTTTTCGTAACGCAGACCAAGGCTCAACGTGAAGTTTGGCCGCGCTTTCCAGTCGTCCTGGAAGTAGCCGCCGAAGTCCCACTGTTTCACCTTAGCTTCAGGATTGCCGGTTGAAAGACGAAACTGAGTCGCGCCGCCACCGAGCACGCGAATCTCCAACGGATTGCGTCCCTGTTCGACGTACTGAAGCGTGCGGCGATAACGTTCGATACTGGAAATCGTGTCGCCGCCGGAAATCGCATCGCCGTTTGAGTTCACGTTCGGAGCAAAATTGCCGCCGAAGAACGTGTAGGTGCCGCCGAAGTTCGACGGCGAGAAGTTAACAATGTCTACCTTGCGATAGCGCAGGCCAAACTTCATCGAGTGTGGTCCATGCGCGAAGGTCGTGTTGTTGGTCAACTCCCAATTGTTCGTGTCGGCGTGCGACTGGCCGACCTGCGATCCGCCGCCGGTGAAAGCATCCTGCACTTCGAGCGTGGGAATGGAGTTGTCGGCATCGGACAAGCTGCCGTTGCGTTCAAACTGAAACCGCGTTTCGTTGATGATGTTCTTATTGATGATGGCGGTTTCAGTAAGCTGAATGCCATGCTCGGTATTTTCGGTGTCGTACGCGCGCGACGGCAGTTGGTACCCACCGACTCCGGCGATACGCGTCGTCTTCGAGTAGTTGTAACGACCGATCAGCGTGTGGTTCTGGTTGATCGCATAATCAATCCTGGGACTGAAAGACGTGCGGCGGTTGGGAATGGGAAACGTGTCAGTGAAATCGACGATGTTGCCGTTCGCATCCAGCACTTTAGCGACAATGAGTGTTTCGTCGTCGACGTCGCGCTTGTCGAAGTCGACGAAGAACGACGCTTTGCGTTTCGAAATCGGACCACCAAAGTTTCCACCATATTGGCGCGTCTGAATCGCGGCGCGGCTGTCAGCAAATGGATTGCGAGCGTTTAGTGCGTCGTCGTTGAAGTTGAACGAAACCTGCCCGCGATAACGATCGCTACCGGGCCGGGTCAGAATCTCGATGCGGCCAAAGCCGAGTCGATCGTATTCCGCTGAAAATGGATTTGCGTTGATGCGGACTTCGCGAATGGACGCGCGCGGCGGCAGGCGGCCGCCGGTAAAACCGTCGACGAAAATCTGGCCGCCGTTTGGACCAGCCGATGGACCAGCGAGCGCCTGGAG
>DASTOZ010000557.1:0-5073 GCA_035762365.1 Pyrinomonadaceae bacterium
TAACCGATGCCCCAAACAAAACTCGCGGCCTTGGGATCAGCCAGAAGCGTGCTGACTCTTTGGTAAATGAGATCGCGATTGTGATCCCACACGATGATCTTCTTGTCAGCCAAACCCGCGCGCTTCATCGTTGGACCAAGATAGTTCTTCAGGAAGTCGCGCTCCTCTTCCGCCGAGTAAATACATGATTCCCACTTCTGCGTGGCCATCGGTTCGTTCTGAATCGAGATTCCCCAGATCGGAATTTCTTCCGCCTGATAGGCCTTGATGAATCGCGTGTAGTAATTGGCCCACGATTGGTAGAACTCCGGCTTGAGCTTGCCGCCGTGCAGGATGTCGTTGTTGTCCTTCATGAATGCCGGCGGGCTCCACGGACTCGCGAAGATGTTCAGCTTCCCGCGACTGGCGGCCAGCACTTCCTTGATAAACGGGATGCGGTATTGCTTGTCGTGATCGACGCTGAACGACTTCAACTCTTTGTCGCCTTCATCGACGTAGGTGTAGCTGCCGCTCGAGAAGTCGCAACTGTGAATGTTGGTGCGTGCCAGCTTGTAACCAATGCCGCGAGTCTCGTCGAAATGCGCGTCGAGAAACTCGCGTTGCTTCGCCTTTGGCAACCTGGCAAACGTCTCCGCCGAAGCATCGGTCAGTGCTCCGCCTATACCGAGAAAGGTTTGAAACTGTCTCGCGGGATCGACAAAGACGCAGATCTGCGTTTCCTTCGGCTGGCCGACTGCTTTGAAGCTCACTGTATCCGTAACCGAGATCCTGTGATCAGTTTTATCGGCGGTCGTGTAAACGGTGACCTGTTTTTGCACGGGCGAGAATGCCGACAATTCGGATTTCGAGTTTGCGAGCAGTGATGGGAGTCGATTGTGGGCCAGCAATGCCGCTGACGAGGCGGCCATGAAGTTGCGACGATTGATTCTCATGGCGGGCAATTTACCACAACACCGCCGAACTCAAACGTCAGACATAAATCGGCGCGAGTTCGATCGCAAAGGATCTCGCTCGCGCCGATTTTGTGAGGGCCCTTAACTGGGCCACGGTGGTGTCGAAGCGTTGTAGCTCAACACGAATAGAATGTCGCGAACCTTGTCGGCGGCGAGGAGCGCCTGAAGTGCCGCGTCTTGCGAGAGATCGAGAGTCCACTTTCCAAACGGCGCGACACCCACGCAACTTCCCCAGTTGGGGGCGCTGCCCGAACGAGTGCTCAGCAACCCACGATCCGACGAAGCATCTCCGCCCAGAGGCGTCGTGTTCGGCGGTGCTCCTTCCGGAAGCAAGGTCAGGCCGATGTTCGTGACCTTTATCGGCTCGCCGTTTGTAGGCACGAAGTAGACGAGCAGATGGGAGGTCTTCAGACTATCCCTCTCGAGATTGAGTGGAAAGTCAGTTTCCGCGATTGAAAACTCCGCGCGGAACCGCCTGGCAGGCTCCAACTGTTCGGGATTGTGAATGTCGTACCAACTATCGGGCAGGTGTTGCTGCAAACTCAACGCCCGGTCCGCGTTGAATTTGCGATCCAATTGTTGAATCACCTGTTCGCGATAGACCGCGTCGCTGAGCGCTGTGTATTCGATCGTGATCAATACATCAGCGATGGAGTCGTAGTTGATGAAGTTTGCCGCCTTGGGCATTTGGAACTCCCATGACGTTTCAACGCCCAACCCTTCGAATGGAAGGAGCAGTTCAGGCTGGGCATCCAGCTCGAACAGCCCGGTCGCATTCATCGGTGAAGTCAACGCCACCGACTGCGGATCGCGGCACACTACTACATCCTGGAACGCCGATCCGCCGATGGTCGTGCGCGACACGCCACTGTTGGAAAGCGTCGCCTTGATTCCGTGGGTGGGTGGTATCAGCGCGAGCACACAAGTACGCACCCGCTTGATGAGACGCAGATAGTGGCCCGGGAAATCCTGGTCGAAGATCTGCCGTGATATCGCAACCGGAAGCACTCCCGTCTCACGGAACCTCTGGAACTCGAATGGCGCCATCTGGGCCAGCGAAATGGTCTTCGTAAGCTGCAACTTGCGTTGATCGGTCGCGAACGCATGCTGATCGAGTTCGAATATATCCCGAAGCAAGCGTGCAGAGCCGGTCATCCCGCGGCGGTCAGGACTGCTTTGACCGTCGCTGCCGTTAGATGGCGTCTGCCAGTAGTCAGCTTGTATGAAAGAAAGCGTTGGCTCCTGCCGTTCAAACGCGAGCTGGTTTTGGGCCAGACGGGCCATAGCCGAAGCCTGCTGCAGGAAGAAACTGTAGACTTCCTGAAGTATGCCGGCCATGTATTCATACAACTCGACGTTGGTGAACTTCGTGGCGAGAAAGTTTACCGTCGCCAGCGCATGTTGTTGCTGCGTGTTTGCGATCACTTGCTCCTGAAGAACCACTTGCTGCTGGTCCAGGGCAATCTGGTGTTGCTGATCGCTGAGCATCTTGTCGCGTACTGCCACGTCGCGCTGGAACTGCCACTCCTGTTTGCGCCGTTCATAGCCGGCCATCTTGTCGAACATCCCGGCTTGCATACCCAAAGCCGCACCGGCCATCTGGGCAGCCTCGGCGCCTTTGCTCAAGGCGTCTGGCGCAGTAAGTCCGAAAGTAAGAAAACTAAGAATCGCCGAACCACCGGCGGCTATCACAGCCTGCGTCGAAGCGATTGTCTGAAGCGCAACCTGCGTCCCCAAACAAGCCATACTCGCGATCTCAAAACCGCTCAGATCATTCTGAAGCAGACCTTGATAGTGATCGAAGCTGAACTGAGACTTGTCCTGTTGAAGCTCCGCCAGAATCACGCCGTCGGCCGCTTCTGCGACGCGAAGATCCGTCAGCGTAATGTGAGCACTCGAGAGATCGAGATCCTGGCGGGCCCGGAGAATGCTGTAGGCTTCGGCATCTCGCTTCTCCAGCGAGGCCAGGAAAGAAGCCTCGATCTGCTGCGCGATCGTGACCAACTGTTTTGCGCGCTCAATGAGAGTGGCATAGCGATACTGCGTCGGCGCCAGTGCCGCTCCGGCACTCACGGAGCGCCCGTTGCGTGACGGCGTGCTCAACACAATCGACGCCGGCGGCGCACTAAGCGACGCAATCTCACGCTGCATGCCCGCGATATTCCGCTGGCTGCGCAGTTTGAAAAGGTTCACTTCAGCACGCGCGCGGAGTGCCGCGATAACAGGATTCATCTTCACTCGCGGATCGCCAGGCGGCTGGCTCAGTTCCGGCATGTCCAGCACTTCTCGCGCGTTGATGTACAGCGAGCGGGCTCGCGGCAACGACTCGAAAGAGTCAGTCGTGAATTCGGAATCCGCAAAGCTCAACAGACAGCTCACGATGGAAAGCAACGTGAATCGCGTATATGCGTTCGCGCGTTGGGTCGCGAACTGATGCGGATTCACTGCACTGTCAAGCAGCCACTGAGACGTCTGACTGTAATTGTTAGGTATCGTTTTCTCCGCAGTCAGACCCGGATAGATCCGGCGAAACTCTCGCGGATCGGTCAGCGACACGTCCCCTGGCGGCAGCTCGATAGCATAGACCGTCCGGTACCACGCAAGCGCAGTCTCGAAGTCGCCCGCCTGCTGTAACTGCAAAGCCAAAGTGATCGGAACGTCGAAGAGAACTTCGGTCAGGACTCTCCTTTGCGCTTCGGTCTTGCCGGCCCACAATTGAGCACTCTGAGTTGCGAACTGAAGCAACTGCGCCTCACTGAGTTGTTCAGTGATGGTAAACGGCGGCGGAGGGATCAACCCCGGGTTGGCCGCGCGCACAGCGGTCAGATAGTCGGCGATCATCTTTGCGATCGCATCTCGTGTCAGCGACGTCGCCGTACGCACCGCCTTGAGGAATGTCGTGAACGCAGAACTGAGCTGGCTTGCCGGGCGCAAGGTCGGTCTCAGCAGATTCTCGGGATACAGGAAGACCAGCATCGCAGCCCGCCAACCAGCGTAGGACCCGATGGCGTTCCATTGCTCGTCGAACAGGCTGTTCGTTTCCGGAGCTGAGTCGCGATTGAGTTTCCAGGCGCCGAGATCGAGCGGCGGATCAGAGTTTCTCAAACCGAAGAAGAGACTCTGCACCGTTTCAATGGCCTGATTCAGTCGGGTGGTTTGCACCTTACTGTCGGCCTTCACATCGATCAGCAGTCTTTGTGTGAGCCAGTCAGCGTCCTTGCCTGTAGCGGCCACGAGAGCGTTCCGCAACATGGGCAGGATTGCTTCTTCGACTCCATTGACGATGTTTCGAAAAGCGTCTTTGAGAGATCTCTCCTGCTCGATGCGTCCATTCAGCGTAGACTCCCATTCCTGCCTCGCCCGCGTTGTGCCGCGCCAGGTTGGAAATGGAAGACGTCGCACAGAAGCGAATTCCAACTGCGCCTGGATGGCCGTCGGGTTGATAATCGTGCCGGCGTTGTTAACGATGAACTCGAGGGTGTTGATCCCGCCGATGAATCCGTTAGTGATCTGCATTCCATGGGACATCCTGAAAGGAAGCCCACCGCCTACAGGAATTTTGAGACCCAGGCTCTGGCCGTTCAGCTTTACGTCGACGAGTTCGTCGTCCGCTGAGATCTGCATGCGGATCTGGACCGTCGACGGATCGAAACCGGTAAGGTCAAAGGTCGTGCGATAAGTGTAGTTTCCTGGTGCATCGCCGACGGTCGCATCCGGTTTGGAACTGATCCAGCGGCTGGTACTGCGATTTGGAAACCAAATTGGATCGGGCTTCGTGGCAAAAGCCGGGAAGGCGCCGGTCACACCAGGCTTCGCCGTGATGGTCCAGTTCGGATCCGTGGCGCCCTCCGGAATCAAGGCGCCGTTGGCGTCCGTTCCAGTTGAACGAATGAAAGGCATCGCTGGGGGTGATTGAAAGTAAACCGGGCTCAAGCTCAGGTTAGGGTTCGCGGCCTTTTCCTCGTTCCGCCAATCTACGTACTTCCTTATCTTTCTTACCTGTACGAGGATGTTGATGACGTCCGTCCACTCTGACTCGAGTAAAGTCGCACTGGCCGAGGCGAGCAGCACGCGGCTGACGCGGACCAGGTAGTTGAATGCCGGCAGCTCCAGTTTCATT
>DASTOZ010000558.1:0-10207 GCA_035762365.1 Pyrinomonadaceae bacterium
CACGTTGTATTGTCCTGTGGGTTCTGTGAACCGAGCTTGTATACCGACCCCGCTTGCCAAAGCGTATTCCCAGTATTCTTCATCGTGATCGAAACGTTGAACGGCTCCGTCGCAGTCACGAATCCGGGAACCTGCTGCGAAATGAATTGCGCCGAATTACTCGGAGTCACGACAGTGATCTGCACGTTATTTGTGGCATCGCCGAAGCGTTGCACACCTTCCTGCAACATGCGCCACTGGAAGTTGTAAGTGCCCGGCACCGTGGGTGCAGTGATGTTGAACGAGAACGTTACTGACGCACCCGGCGGAACATCGTACGGAAGCGCAACACGATTAAGTCCCCAGGTCATGCTGTCGCCCTGCGACGCCAGTTTAAAACCCTGGCCCGCAGTCCATGTAGTTGGTCCAACATTTTGTATCGTGACCGAGACGGGCCAAACCATGCCCGGCAATAACCACGACGGCGCGCTCATATCCCCCCAGAAGTCTGCACGCGAGTCAGGCAACACTTTCCAAAGCTCCGTCTTGCATGCAAATGAACCGTTACCGTTTCCAGGAACGTCGTCGTTTGTTCTCAGAAACAGTCGTGTCGGAGTGGTCACCGTCTGTAACAAAGCGTTACTCGTGCCGATATAAAAATGCTGGTCACTGCTCTCGAGTCTACCGATTAGCGAGTACGGACGCGCACCAGGCAGCGGGAAGCTGGGATCGGATGCAACGCTATTCCAACCCTGCGGACCGTTGTTTGGTGTGAGGAGCACACCACTCCAAATCTCACCAGCGCCACTCAACGCGAGCCACTGGCCCGGATTAAGGAAGACACCAGAGTCAACACTAGTTGAACTTTCGAAGATCGACCTGATCGTTTGTCCAAGAAACGCATGGCGAAGCTCAGAGAAAAGCAGACGATTCGGTGAACCCGGTCCCAAATTGCTCAGGACGTTCAAAGTGGCACTGTTCACGATTGCACCTTGAACTGCAGCAGGCGAGGCGTTCGGTACAACCTGCAGGAAACGCGCCGCAACACCAGCAGCGAGCGGCGCCGCAAACGAAGTTCCATTGAGGAGTCCGGTGGCATCGTCAAAGATGCCGTTTCCGTTAAAGTCAATATTGCTCGCGGACTGAACACCAACACCGGGAGCAAATACATCGATGCCTGAACCAAAGTTTGAATCCTGCGCCATCTGATCGGCGCTATTCGTCGAGCCAACTGTAATGACCTCCGGCATACGCGAGGGACTAACGTCATTAACGTTCGTCGGGCCATTGCCGGCGGCTACAACGTATGTGATTCCCTGCGCAATCGATTTTCTGATTGCCTCCTCGAGTGAAGCGTAATAAATGGGATCGGCAGGCATGCCAAGGCTCATGTTGACCACGGCAGGCTTTACGTGGTTTGCAGTTATCCAATCGACTCCCGAAATGATCGTCGACGTCGTGGTGAAGCCGCTGCAATCGCCAACACGAACGCCGTGCAATCGCACGAACGGAGCGGATCCAAAGGAAAAGCCACCGAGAATGCCGGCCACAGCAGTGCCGTGTCCGTTGCAGTCGTCGCCAAAGGTGTTATTCCACCACACCATATCAGCGTCCGCGGTCGCTCGACCTTCGAATTCGCGGTGTGCGGCTTTGATACCAGTATCCAGAATGTACGCATTGACGCCGGCGCCATCTTCGACGTTCGAGAAGTAATAGGAATTACCAATGCCGGTGCGCTGATCGATCCGCGTCCGGTTCCAACTGGTGGTGGATTGCGTTTTGCTAAAGGTGGCCTCAGCGTCTTCCTCAACGTACTCAACTCTCGGATCGCGGCTGAGTGCGATCGCAGCAGCTTCCGGAAGTTCAATTGAGAAACCTTTGATTGAGTGTTTATAGACTTGTCGTACTGTGCCTCCGTGTTTTGCCAGGAGGTCGTTCGCGGTTGGTTCGACTTCGTCCTTGGAAGCTTCGTCCTTCAAAACCACGATGTAACTGTCGCGAACAGGCTTCTTCGATCGGTGAAACTTTTCAGGTCGATCGTTGTCGCGTGGTTGCTGATTGTTGTTGTTTTGCGCGCTACTGTGCCAGGCTATGAATGGCAAAGCTGCCGCCGTTATTAAGACTGCGATTAGTAATC
Source organism: Pyrinomonadaceae bacterium (assembly GCA_035762365.1). Taxonomy (GTDB): domain Bacteria; phylum Acidobacteriota; class Blastocatellia; order Pyrinomonadales; family Pyrinomonadaceae; genus PSRF01. The sequence goes on from DASTOZ010000558.1 coordinate 2,117, forward strand.
TCCAACTCCTTTTCATCTCTTCCTCCTACAAACAAAAAATTACAGATCTAGTGCGCAGTGCGTAGAACTCCGCCTTCGTGATTCTCACGACGACTGCAAAGAATCTGTTGTACGTTTATAGTGGTGAGGAACGAGGAATCATCACATATCGCTGCGCATGTCTAAACAAACTAAAGACCTGGTAAAAATGCGTGGCAAGAAGATAGTGGTGATCATTATATCGCTGGCGTTGCTGCTTGCCGCTCTCATCGCGTTGAGACGGCTAAGGGAAAAGCCGATCGGCCCGAGTGTGTCAGAGACTTCCAGATTAATCGGAGACCGGGCCTTCGAGGTTCAGGTCGAGATGCCTGCGTTCAATTCAGGCCGCGCACCTTGGGAGATCCCCGGCGTCATCATGGGTTACGATCGTGGACCGCGGTTCGATCAGGCAAGTCCTGGCGCCCAGGTCCGCACGATAAAATCGGATCACATCCAGCTTAGCGCCGACGGCGGCTGGGATCTTTTGATCGTGACCGACGGCGAAGGGCGCCTCGCTAAAGAAACACACGTCGCATTTCCCGTAAAACTCGGCGGCAGGCCGTTGAACTTCGACTGTCGGCCCACAGATTTGACCGTTGGCTATCTTCATACCACCACGCGCACGGATTCGGATGAAGTCGAAGGAAGCTTTCAACTGGAAGTCGCGATCTGCAAGAATGCTGCTTCAGGAAAAACTGCCGCGTGGCCTTATAAACCCCTCAGGATTCGCGGAACCTTTGCAGGGTTGAAAAAGAAAGGATGAAGGCGCGGACCGCGGACTACGTTTTTGCTGACTGGAAAGAACTCGTGCTCCGCACGAGCCGCTTAGCAAGTGCCGACATTATGGCCTCCATAACGCAGCGTCAAAATGAAAAATAAAACACGGGCGCTATTCTAAATATGAAGCTGATGCGACTTACCACCGTCCTCCTCATTCTGACAGTCTTCGTAAACGCGCAAACGATTCCTGCCAACAAGAAGACGCAGAAAAACGAAAGCGGCTCGGAACTCCAACAGCGACGTGCAACGGCGCTGTCGATTCTTCAGTCCCTTGCAATTGAAGCGCGGAGTTACAGCGATGAGCCTTTGCGCGCGCGCGTTCAGGCTCATGTCGCCGACCTGCTTTGGTCGCACGACAAAGAAGCGGCTCGATCACTATTCCGTCGCGCGTGGGAAATTGCCGAGGCCCTGGACCAGGCCGGCGCCACTTCGAATCTGCCCGGCCGGCGTCCGACGAGCGGCGGTCGCAGTCCAGCGCGAACAAATCTGCGCCGCGCGATTCTTCAACTTGCGTCGCGTCGCGATTACGCGCTGGGTGAAGAGTTCCTGGCGAAGCTGACGTCAAGAGATGAGGCCGCCTCAAAGAGCAATGTGCTGTCATCCGCGGAGACCGCTGAACGACTCCGACTGGCGATGGAGTTGGTGGATAATCAGAACATCGAGCGCGCGTTACAGTTTGCCGATCCTGCCGTCACGCGCATCAACATTCAAACCATTGAGTTCCTGGTCGCTCTGCGGGAGAAGGACGCTTTAGCGGCCGATCGCAGGTTTGCGTCACTGTTGAAGACAGCTTTTGCAGATCCTGCCTCAGATGCAAATACAGTTTCACTGCTGACTTCGTATACTTTCACGCCATCGATTTACCTGGTGGTGACGCGCAGTGGAATTCCATCCAGCACAGGGTATGCGCCGCGACCCGTGCCCACGCTTAATCAACAGCTCCGCAGAGCTTACTTCGACACGGCTGCCGCAATTCTGATTCGCCCGCTGACGCAGATCGATCAGTCGTCTGCAGGAAGAGCAGGCACACACTTTATGGTCATGCGTTTGTTGCCGCTGTTTCAGCAGCACTCACCGGACTTCATCGGTCCCTTGAACGCTCAACTCGCGGCTCTGGGTCCCGAGGCAGCACAGACGACTGCGAATACTGGCGAGGTTGCATTGAAGCGCGGCATGGGAGACGACACAACCTCAACGAACGCCGAACTCAACGAACGTCTCGATCGCGCGAAGAACAGTGACGAACGAGACCGGGCCTACGCTTTCGCAGCTATCGGTGCGGCCGAGCAGATGGATCCCGGTGCGCGTGATCTGGTCGACAAGATCGAAGACGCGGAAACGCGTAAAGGTGTCAGAACGTGGGTCGACTACATGATGATTCGTTCCACGATCAACCAGAAGCGGCCCGACGAAGCGCTGCTGCTGATACGAAAGACGCAGTTGCCCTGGGTATTACGCACCCATTTCTTAACCAAAGTAGCTGGCCTGAAAGTGAAGCCCGATCCCGCAGAAGCAAGGGAGTTGCTGGAAGAGGCACTGGCTGACGCGCGACGCCTTGATCCCGACACGTCGGATCGCGCGTTTTCTCTCATTGCGTTATTGCGTCAGTTCTCTTTATTGGATCGGACGCGTACCTGGGAACTTCTCAGCGAAACCATCAAGACCATCAACAGCGTTCCGGATTTCACGGCGGAACGCGGCCACGCTAGTCTGCGCCTCGAGGGAAAGTTCAGCATCAGTTTCGGTGTAGAGCTAGCCACCTCAGAAGATTTGACGGAGGTTTTCCGTCAACTCGCCGAGCAGAGTTTTTACCAGGCGCTGGACGTCAGCAAGAGTTTTCGCGCCGATGCACCGAGAGCGCTGGCCACGATAGCGGTTGTTCGAACCGTGCTGGTGGAGCAGCCGTAGACCGCCGTATTTGAAGAACTCGCCGCTCACTCGAGATGCAACTCTACGCAACCTCGGCGGTACTCGAACGTTCTAAGAGCTAGAAGGCGACCATCGACCAATCGCCAGGCCACGGCAAAGGAGTTAAAACAATGCAGCGCCTGAAGTATTCAGTCTTCTTGCTCACCATCGCCCTTCTCGTGTTCCCCTCAACCACGTCGAGTCTATTGCGCGGACAAGTGACCACATCGCAAACCGCGCAACAACAACGTCCGAGAACACCGGGCGGCAAATTCCTCAAAGGTAAGAAGAACCCGATTCCAAACCGATACATAGTTATCCTCCAGGACGATGTCGTTTCCGACAGCGCGCCCTTGGAGGTTCGGCGGGCACGTATTACCGCCATCGCGCACAAGCATGCACGAATGTACGTTGGAACCTACGACTACATTTATGAAACCGCGTTGAAAGGGTACGCGATCGAGCTGCCAAATGAAGCCGCTGCTATCGCACTCAGCGAACTGCCGGAGGTCAAATGGGTAGAAGAAGACTCAGCCGGGTCATTTCCGGCGTCCAATTCATACCCTGAGCGACCCGCCTGCTCGGGGACAAGGGTTGCAGCTTTGTCGCTTGAGCGACCATTTGGATTGAAGATGTACGGTCGGCGCATTTCCTATCTTAGCGGAGGTATTTCGCGGCGCGCTCGGTTAGTAATTCGCACTCGCGATCAGTTCACTGAACTCTGGAACGAGATCACTAGTTCTACGTCGGACAAACCGCCACTCCCGGAAGTCGACTTCTCGCGCGAAATGCTGGCAGTCGCCGCGACGGGCCCGGAGAAGGAGCCTCATTCGCTCATCATTGACAGTGCGTGTGAAGTAAACAATCAACTCGAGGTCGTGGTCCGTGATACCAAATCTGTTCCGTGCGGCGCGTCGATAGGGCTCCTGCCGCAGCCAGTGGATATTGTTCGACTGCCGAAAACAGATCTGCCCGTGGTCTTCCGGGAGATCGAAGACACGTTTGATTGTAAGCAGTTATACTTCGTGCCGCCCGCTAAAAAGCCGGCGTAATTACTGACGACCATCGCAGCTGTTTGCGCAATCCTGGCGTTGAGTGAAGATGCTGAAGGTGATTTCCATCCTCGGACTAACGTGATGATTTGGGCCTTAGTCGGCTTTACCAGATCGGAGTGCTCTTCACGTTCCGTACTTTTCTGAGTTGCGTTACAAGTAAACTGTCGGTATGTGGAAATATATCTTGGGGGCCACTCTCTTAGTAATCGGCGTCGTTGAAATAATCCTGGCGCTCCGTGGAGATCTACGTGAGGCGTTGATGCAAACGAGTCCCCTGCGGTTGAAGCAAGCTGAATCATCGGCGTTCTTATTAGCCGGAATCTCAGCGTTAGTGATGGGAATCGGGATTCTGTTCTACGGATTATTCTGGTAAGGCGAAATTCACCGGATCAAGTGAAAGGCAGTTTGTCGGTAGCCGTGATTTCCCTTGCCTGAGGATTCAAAACTTCAAAAAACTTTCAGGTTCGTCCGGATAAGGGAACACCTTATGTCAAAGTTGACAGCTCGCATCCTGCTAATTCTGATCATTGTCGCTGCTGCTCGCACACTCGCGTTCACTCAAACAACTCCCACACCACAACGAAACTATCCAGCACCAGTCGAGGGCGACTACATAATCAAAGACTTCAAGTTTCGCTCGGGTGAGACTCTTCCTGAACTGAAACTTCACTACACCACCATCGGGACACCGGCGAAAGACAACCGCGGAGTCGTGCGCAACGCGGTGCTGATCATGCACGGCACCGGAGGTACGGGTGGGCAGTTCCTCTCGCCACAGTTTGCCAACGTCCTCTTTGGGCCCGGTCAATTGCTCGACGCGACTAAGTATTTCCTCATTCTTCCCGACGCCATCGGACATGGTCGATCAAGCAAACCCAGTAACGGACTGCACATGAAGTTTCCTCATTACACCTACGACGACATGGTGCTCGCGCAGTATCAACTCATCACGGAAAAACTGGGCGTCAATCACCTGCGTTTGGTAATGGGCACTTCAATGGGTGGAATGCACACGTGGGTTTGGGGTGAAACTTATCCTGACTTCATGGACGCCCTGCTGCCGCTGGCGAGCATGCCGGTTGAGATCGCTGGTCGCAATCGAATCATGCGGAAGATGATCATGGATGCGATTCGCAACGATCCAGCCTGGCAAAACGGCGAATACAAAACTCAGCCACTACAGGGTATGACGGCTGCTCAGAACATTCTGCTATTAATGGGAAGCGCGCCGTTGCAGTGGCACAAACAGGCGCCGAATCGCGACGCGGCCGATAAGTTCTACGAGGAACGCGTAAAGAGTGCCGTGGCCCGAACCGATGCCAACGACATGCTCTACTATTTCGACTCGTCGCGTGAATACAACCCTTCGCCGATGCTCGAGAAGATCAAAGCGCCATTGATTGCAGTCAACTCCGCTGACGATTTGATCAACCCGCCTGAGTTGGGAGTGATGGAACGCGAAATTAAGCGCGTGAAGAACGGACGATACGTGCTGTTACCGATTACCGATCAAACCCGCGGGCACGGTACGCATACCATCGCTTCAATCTGGCAGAGCTATCTCAAGGAGCTGCTGGAAAACTCAAATCAAAATAGCGACAGATAGACACGATTAACTCCTCACACAGTTAAGAGACACGTCAAACTAACTTCCATTCCGCTAAAAAAATAGTTGGCCCTGGTACTGTTCGCTTTCGAACTTCGCGATTTATAGCAGTCAGACGATTCAACGAGTGACTTGCTATCAGCAGGCTCATTTTTAAGTGACAGGGTTTAGACCTCGCATACGTCCTGGGGTGGCTACGGCTGGCCACCCTTCACTACTTTCGATTCACGCGTTGCATTTGAAGTTCGGCACAATCTTCCCGTATTTACCTTTGGCCTTCTAGGGAAGTGCGACTATACTCCCCCAGAAGCAAAGAGGAGGATCAGCCGTGGCGAAACAAAAGCCAGACTTGCCGCAAGGCACGCTCGACCTGCTCGTCTTGAAGGCGCTCTCACTTGGACCGATGCACGGCTACGGTATCGGCCAGCGCATCCAGCAACTCGCCGAAGACATGCTCCAGATCGAAGAGGGGACGCTCTACCCGGCCCTCTATCGTATTGAGCAAAAAAACTGGATCGAGAGCGAATGGGGCGTCTCCGATAACAACCGTCGGGCGCGTTTCTACAAGTTGACCCGCAAGGGTCGGAAGCAACTTGCCGTGGAGAAGTCGCAGTGGGAGCACCTTACGACGGCGGTCGCCAAAGTGCTGCAAGCCACCTGACAGGGAGTAGCGGCGATGGCTTGGTGGAAAGCTTTTCGTGACAGGTTTCGAGCTTTGCGTGATAGCGATGCCGTTCATCGCGAGATCGATGAGGAGATGCGCTTCCACATCGACATGCGCGCCGAGGAGAACGTCCGCCGTGGCATGTCACCTGAGGATGCGAGGTGGGAGGCCGAAAGGCGGTTCGGGCGGCTTACGCAGATCAAAGAAATGGGCTACGAGGTGAGGGGAGGTGGCTTCGTGGAGACATTGTGGCAAGACGCGCGTTTCGGCATGCGAATGCTGCTGAAGCATCCGGGCTTTACTTTCATCGCCGTGCTGACACTGGCGCTGGGGATTGGCGTCAACACGGCGCTTTTCAGCGTGGTCAATGCGGTCCTGTTGCGCCCGTTGCCTTACCCGGAGCCGGAGCGGTTGGTGCAGGTCTACCAGGCCAACCCGCAAAACGGCTATGACCGCTTCGCGTTCTCGCTGGCAAACTTCGTAGACACGCGCGATCAGCAATCCAGTTTCGAGCAGATGGCGATGTACAATCGCTGGAACGCTAACCTCACCGGCGCAGGCGATCCGGAACGCGTTCAGGTTGGCCTCGTCTCCGCCAGCTTCTTCCCGTTGCTGCGCGTGCAGCCCTTGCTCGGGCGCGGTTTCAACGCTGAAGAGCAGACGCGGGGCAAAGACGACGTCGCCGTGCTCAGCTATGGCCTGTGGCAACGTCGCTTCGGCGGTGACCCGAACATCATCAATAAATCTGTCAATCTGAGCGGCTTCGTCTGCGTCGTCGTCGGCGTGCTGCCTCCCGACTTTCAGTTCCCTAACCCGTTCGGCAGCAACCCGCTGTCCGATACCGCGCCGAAAATTGATCTGCTGGCGCCGCTGGCCTATGACCCGAAGAACCTCGGCGATCGCGGTTCGCATTATTTACAAGTACTCGCTCGGCTGAAACCCGGCGTCGAACTCGAGCAAGCCCAGACCGAAATGCGCGCCATTGCCGGGCGCCTGGAAGAGCAGTATCCGGACTACAACAAGGGCTGGACGGTCAACGTCTTCGCGCTGCAAGACGAAGTGGTACGAAACGTTCGCCCGGCCCTGCTCCTGCTGCTGGCCGCAGTCGCTTTCGTCTTGCTCATCGCCTGCGCCAACGTGTCGAATTTGCTGCTGGCGCGCGCGGCGACGCGACAGAAAGAAATGGCTATCCGGCTGGCGTTGGGGGCGCCGCGGGCGCGACTGCTGCGCCTGTTGCTGACCGAAAGCCTGCTGCTCGCGCTGGCGGGTGGCGTGGCCGGCCTGGTCCTGGCTTATTGTGTTATGCGCGCGTTTATCAGCTTCAGCCCCGCCAACGTCCCGCGCACCAACGAAATTCACCTGGACGCCATAGCGCTACTCTTTACATTTGTCGTCACGCTGCTGACGACCGTGGCTTTTGGTCTACTACCAACGCTGCAAGCCTCGAAGCCGGGTGTTCAAACAACCCTCAAAGAGGGCGGGCGACAAGGGGGCAACCGTTCGGCCCGTCCGCGCACGCGCGCTCTGCTGGTGGTCGCGGAAGTCGCTTTGTCCCTGCTCCTGTTGATCGGCGCCGGGTTGATGATCCGCACTTTCATCAGTTTTCAGCGCATCGATCCGGGCTTCCGTACGGATAACCTGTTGACCATGAAGCTGTCACTGAACTTTAGGAAATACCCTAAACCGCAACAACAGGTGGCTTTTTATCAACAGGTGATCGAGCGGGTCAGAGCTTTGCCGGGCGTGCAAGAGGTCGGCGCGGTCAGCGACCTGCCGCTCGCCGAAGGCGGCCTTTTTGCCTTCATCATCGAAGGCCGCGCGTCTGCCTTGACTGCGGATGAGCCGTCAGCAGTCTGGCGCGCCATCAATCCGGATTATTTTCGCACGATGGGCATGCGGTTGCGGCGCGGCCGCGAATTCACCGAACAGGATCAGGCGGGCGCGCTCGAGGTGATCATCATCAACGAGACGATGGCCGCAAGCTTCTGGCCCGGCCAAGACCCCATCGGCAAACGGATCCAGATTTACGATCTGCAACCGATGCCCTGGCGCGAGATCGT
>DASTOZ010000559.1:0-2445 GCA_035762365.1 Pyrinomonadaceae bacterium
TCAATGCGCTCAGTCGTCAGGAAGTCGTCCAACGGCGATGGCGCGAAACCGCGCACGATCGATCGCGTCGCCAGGTTGCGCTGCCCCACGAGAACGACGCCGTCCTGATTTCGATACTCAAACGAACCAAAGAACCAGGCCTTGTCCGTCTTGATTGGACCGCCGAGAGCGAACGCATACTGTTGCCGATCGAACGGCGGCGTTTGTCCAAGACTGCGATCGAACGTCGCCGGTAGCCCTTGCAAATCCTCGTTGCGAAAGTAAACAGAGCCCGATCCGTGAACTTCATTACCGCCGGCTTTCGTGATGACATTGATGACCGCGGACCCCGAACGACCCTGTTGGGCCGAGAAACGGTTCGTCGCGATCTGAAACTCCCGGATTGCTTCCTGAGAAATGTTTTGCACCGGACCACCAACGACGTCGTCGTTATTGTCGGCGCCGTCGACAGTAACGTTGCCGCCGCGTCCGAGCTGGCCCGCCGAGGAGACTACGAAGGTATTCGTCTTCGTTGGATCGAAATTTGGTGCGGGAGCATTGCCGGGAACGAGCAATGCGAGCTCGAGGAAGTTACGGCCGTTCAGAGGCAGACTCTCGACTTCGCGCGATTCGATTAGGCCCTGGACCAGCGAGTCGACGTTATTGACCAAAGGTGGGTCCGCATAGAGCGAGGTCTTACCCATAACGGCTTGAACCTCAAGCTGGTTGTTCAGAGTAACGGTCTGGCCCACCTGGAGTACGAGGTTTGTAGTGACGTGAGCGGCGAACCCCTTTGCCTCGGCTCGCACCTCGTACTCGCCCGGCGCAAGATCCGTCAACACGTAAACACCCTTATCGTTGGTCACGGTTTCGCGTCGAATGCCAGTCGACGTCTGCGTTGCCGTGACGTTTGCTCCGGCAATTACATCGCCGTTGGGATCTGCGACCGTTCCGGTGAGCGTTGCTTTCGCAGCCTGCTGGCCCAACGCAACGGTAGATAACATAAACAACAACACCAGGGCGGTGAACGCAGACCTCATAGTTGATTCCTTTCGGGTTAGGGGTGTTAGAAGAGTTCGGGTCAAGCCGCGATCCAGCTTGTTACCTGTTGATACACATCGGAAACCATCTTGCGTGCAGTCTCTTCCGATCTGGCCTCGGCGACGACGCGAACGATCGGCTCGGTGTTTGAACCGCGCACCAGAAACCAGCCCTCGGGCATTATGACCTTGACGCCGTCGCGCGTGTCGATCGGAAACTTCGCGTACTCCTGCCGCAGCATTCTCAGCACGCCTGGAATGCGTTGCGACGAACACTCCATTTTTTCTTTGACGATGCTGTAGCGCGGGAACGTCTCGAGCAGTTCACTCACACTCTTGCCTGACGACGCCAGCAGATGCAGCACGAGCGCCATACCGACGAGACTGTCGCGGCCGAAGTTGATGCGTGGATAAATCACGCCGCCGTTTCCCTCGCCGCCAATCACCGCGTCGTGTTGCCGCATGCCGTCGGTGACGTTTACTTCGCCGATCTTCGTCCGAAAAACAGGACAACCAAACTGTTGCGCGATGTCGTCGAGCGCGGACGTCGTCGAGAGGTTCGCGACGATTGGACCACGCTCTCGTTGCAGCACGTAAAGCGACGCGAGCGCCAGCGTGTAGTCTTCGCCGATCGGCGCGCCGTTTTCGTCGACGATGGCGAGACGATCGGCGTCCATGTCCTGTGCGAAACCGATGTCGGCGTTGTGTTCGCGGACAGCGTTACAGAGGTCGACGAGGTTTTCAGCAACGGGTTCCGCCGCTCGGGGAAACGATCCGTCGGGCGTAACGTTGATCCCAACCACACTCGCACCCAACGTCTCCAGCAACTTCGGACCAACAATCGAACCAGCGCCGTTGCATGAATCAAGCACCACGCGCAACGGCCTCTCGGTCTTCGGCAATGGACCAAGCGCGTCGAGGATCGCTGCGATGTGCGCGTCTGTCGCGCCTTCGACTTCTTCGACCGTCCTGATCTCGGAACCAGTGACCTTTGTGTACTCACCCTGATGATAGATATCGAGCAGCTCGCGCGCCTGGCCGGCGTCTAGAAACAGACCTGCTGGTCCAATAAATTTAAGCGCGTTCCATTCGGCGGGATTATGACTCGCGGTGATCGCTATGCCCCCGTGCGCGTGGCGTTGTCGCACTTGCAATTGCACCGTCGGCACCGGACACATGCCGATATCGATAACCCGGCTGCCACTCGACAAGATGCCCGCGATCACGGCGTGCTTCACCATCTCGCCGGACGTTCTCGGATCGCGCCCGATGACGATCGTCCCCGCTCCGGTGTGCGTGCCAAATGCCTGCGCAAAACGAGTCAGCAGTGCCGGTGTCAGCGAATCGCCGATCACACCACGGACCCCGGAGATACTGATCTTGAGAGTTGGAATGGCTCTCATAAAGTTCGTTCCGGACAGAATTC
>DASTOZ010000560.1:0-3178 GCA_035762365.1 Pyrinomonadaceae bacterium
ATGCGAATGCCCGCGCCGGGGCGGTAGTCGACGATGAACTCTCGGCGCAGCAATTCTTTCGTCATGGCTCCCGCGTGTTCGTGCGCGACCGTGATCGTGCCGCCGCGTCGCGCGGCGTCCTTTGGACTCGTCACAGTGAACCCCGCTTCTTCGGCAAGAGAAATTAGATAGTTTGTCTGGCGAATGCTCTTCTCGCGAATCCGCTCGACGCCGATCTCGTTGATGATTCGATAACCGGACCGCGCGGCGTAGAGCGCGGGAATCGCGGGCGAGCCGTGCAGAAAACGCGAGATGTTTGATGCGTAGCGGTGTTTTGTGTCGAAACTGAATGGCGCTTCATGGGCCATCCAACCGGTCGTCTTTGGCTCGAGTTTGTTTTGCAGATCCGGTCGCACGTACAAGTAGCCGGCGCCTGGCCCACCACACAACCACTTGACCGATCCGCCAGTCGCAAAATCGACGTTTAGTTCTTTCACGCTGAACGGAACAGTTCCCGCCGATTGATAAGTATCTAGCACGACCATCGCGCCGACTTCATGAGCGCGGTCGATTATCGCCTTAGCATCCTGCAAAAAGGCGCTCTTGAACAGGACGTGTGAAAAGGGAACGAGCAGCGTTTCTTCGTCGATCGCGGCGAGCATTCGTTCGAGCGGAACTGTCATGCCGTCGTCAGACTTTACGGTTTCGATGCGGAGTTTGCCCTCGCGCGCGTGCGCCTCGTAGACGTACATCACGGACGGAAAGTTGAGTTCGGAATAGACGACCTTGTTGCGCTGCGGCGTCGGTTCGAAGCAGGACAGGACCAGCGACTGGCAAACGGAGACGTTCTGATGCATCACGACGGCGCCGGGGTCCGCGCCGATGATTCGCGCCAGTTCGTCGCCGAGCGTGACCGGCATTTCCCACCACCCTTCGGCCCACGCGCGCACGCCACGAGTCGCCCATTTGTCGGCGTACTCGTGAAGCTGATCGTAAGTGGCTTTCGGCATCGCGCCGAGGCTGTGCGAGATCAGGTAAACAGTCTTATCCAGAATCGGAAATTCGCTTCTCCACTTCAGTAAATCGTCAGACAAATAGGCTTTCCTCCTGCGGTAAATGTACCAGAATCCGTTTAATCTGCGTATCGTGGTACAGTGATGACTCGTACATGTGGAAGTTTGCGAACCCAATCCGCCACCGGATCGAAGAAACCAACTGGCCAACGGCAGATCAAGCTGCGCGATCTCTTCTTTACACGCCAATAAAAATCGGACGACTCGAAGCGCGCAGCCGCACGTGGGTGCCGGCGATGGTGCCGTGGCGCGCGACTGAAGACGGGTTTGTCACCCAACAGAACCTTGATTGGTACAAGCGGTTTGCGGAAGGGCGGCCGGCGGTGCTGGTAGTCGAAGCGACTGGTGTGCGTGACATTCCGAGTGGACCATTGTTGAGAATCGGGGACGACAGGTTTGTTCCCGGGTTGCGGAAGTTGGTTGATGTCGTGAAGGAGGCGAGTGGTGGCGAGACGTTGTTGTTCATTCAGATCATCGATTTTCTATCGGTGAAGAGAAGGCCTGACCGCAGCAAGTACTTTCAAAAATTTCTTCAAATCCGCGATCAGCATAGGCGTGCCCTTGCGGAAACCACGGATCAAGAAAAATGGCTGACGGCAGATGAAAACGAAATCAGAGTTTTTCTTAACGACGCGAGTGAAGACGTAATTGCGGCTGTGTTGGACGAGCGCGAACGTGAAGCGCTTGATTTTGGGTATCGAGAACGCGTCACGGACATGCACTTGCCGCACGTTCGCGAGTTGCCGCGGGAGCTGCCGCCAATTTTTGCCGCAGCCGCTGCACGTGCACGTGAAGCAGGATTCGACGGTGTGGAGTTGCACTATGCCCACGCATACACGATGGCGGGGTTTCTCAGCGCTCAGAACGATCGCGCGGACGGCTATGGCGGATCGCGTGCGAACCGCATTCGGTTGCCGCTCGAGGTCTATCGTGCGGTACGCGAGCGTGTTGGTGATGATTACGTCGTAGGCGTGCGGTTTCTGGCGGATGAAGTGATCGCAGGTGGCAGTCGCGTCGAGGACGCCGCGTACTACGCCGTGGAGTTTGCGCGTGCAGGGTTTGATTTTCTTTCGTTGTCGAAAGGCGGAAAGTTTGAAGACGCGCAGCAGCCGAAGGTGGGCCAGGCGGTTTATCCGTACACCGGAAAAAGTGGCTACGAATGCATGCCGACTGTGCTTTCAGACGAAGCCGGACCGTTCGGTCGCAGCGTGCCGCTTGTGGCCGGCATCAAGCGTGCGGTTAATGAAGCAGGATTCACGACGCCAGTGGTTGCGACTGGTGGCATTTCGACGTTCGCGCAAGCTGAGGAAATATTGCGGTTGGGCCAAGCCGACATTGTTGGCATGGCGCGACAGGTCTTAGCCGATCCCGATTGGTTCGTGAAAGTGAAGCTTGGCAGAGGTTCAGAGGTGCGACGCTGCACTTACACGAACTATTGCGAAGCGCTCGATCAGGCGCACCGTCCGGTGACGTGCAAGCTATGGGACCGGGTGGATCTCGATGAACCCGGAATCGCAACGGTCGATGATGGTCGACGCCGGTTAGAGCCGCCTGCCTGGAAATAATTCGTTGAATCGGTGAATAAACTGCGGGTCGCGCTTTTGTAGATCCTCGTAGCTGACGCGCCCGCTTCGCATCATCACGCTCATTGCCAGTTCCATCGGCGTCAGGTGCACGTAATGCGCCGCATTCTCGAACCACTTCATACTTTCAAACGCGGCTGCCTGATAGTCTTCGATCACCGGTCGTCGTCTCGCGGTGAACTCATTTAGTGCCTCACGCACATCACTCGCGTGTTGAAACGACTGCGCCAACGCGATAGCGTCTTCCATCGCCAGCTTGGTTCCCGAGCCGATCGAAAAATGCGCGGTGTGCAGCGCGTCGCCCAGCAGTACGACATTCTCGAAAAACCAATCCGCATTCTTCACCAGCAGAAAGTTGATCCAATTCGACTTGTTCGAGAGCAGCGGATTACCGTTTAGATCGCGCGCGAAAACTTTGCCGACGTATTCACGCGTGTCTGCATCGCTCATCGTCGCAAAGCCTGCTCGCTCCCACGTCTCCGGATCGCATTCTACGATGAACGTGCTCGTCGTCTGGTTGAACTTGTACGAATGCGCCGCAAA
>DASTOZ010000561.1:0-2627 GCA_035762365.1 Pyrinomonadaceae bacterium
AGGGATTGATCAAACGCATTCCTAACGTTAGTCGCGGTATCCAAATCGTCGAGCAGGAGACCGCTGCTGATGAAACGAATGACATTCCGCTGCTCGGGACCGTCGCAGCTGGCCAACCCATCGAGGCAATACTCAGCCACGATACGGTGTCGGTCCCGAAAGACATGCAGGGACGCGGACGTACCTTCGCGCTGCGCGTACGCGGGGATTCGATGATCGATGAAAACATTCAGGACGGCGATATCATCGTCGTCGCTTCACAGAAAACTGCTGATAATGGCCAGGTGGTTGTCGCCCTCATCGACGGGAATTATGCGACGGTGAAGAAGTTCTATCGTGAACCTGATTTTATTCGGCTAGAGCCGGCGAACCCGCAGTTCAAGCCGATCTTTATCAAGACCCCGGAACGGATCCAGATTCAGGGCGTCGTGCGCGGGTTGATACGCCGCTACGATCACTGAGCACGATCACTGAGCGACTGTGACAACGCGGCTTCTGGGCTTGCGCACGACGATGAAACCAATGCCGGCGATGATCATTGCGCCTCCTACCAGAGTGCGCCAGCTAAGTTGTTCGTCCAGGACGATCATGCCAAGGATCACCGCCACGACGGGCGTCACCAGCGAGATCAACATCGTCTTGGTGACGTCCATGTTTTGCATCAGCCAGTAGTAAAGGAGAAATGCGACGACTGAGCCGACGACGGCCAGATAAAGCAGCGACAAAACGGCGATCGTGGTCCAACGAAAACTCAACGGGTTGCCTTCGAGCGTAATACCGTAGAGCAACAAGGGAATGAGGCCGAAGAACATCTGAAACGCGGCGATCACCCCCGGATTGAGATTCCTTCCGTAAGTCTTCACCAGCACGTTCGAATACGCGGCAAAGAACGCGCTCAGGACCATTCCGACGCAGCCCGCCAGCGCCAGGCGTCCTGAAATTTCCAGTTGGTTCGAAAAAACCACGCCAACGCCACACACACCTAAAATAACGCCCGCGATCTTCACCCACGTGATGCGTTCCGCAGGCACATGAATGTGCGCGAGTATGAGTCCAAACGCCGGCAACATCGCCTGCAAAAGCGCCGCCAATCCAGAAGTGATGTATTGCTCGGCCCAAAACACCAGCCCGTAATTCAAACTAAACGACAACACACCGGTGCCGACCAGCAGGATCCATTCGCCACGCGTCTTTGGCAACGACAGATGCCGCAACCAAACGAGTGGAAAAAGAATGGCGCAGGAAATTACAAAACGGATTCCGGCGAAGGTAATCGGTGGCAGGTCGGCGAGACCGAGCTTAATGAACAGCCAGGTAGAACCCCAGATGCCGCAGAGTATCAGCCAGACGAGGCGTGCTTTCATTCAAATGACAGTACGACGCAAACACGGATTTCGATGAAAGATGTTCGAACCAAGCCACAATCAAGCACAAAAAAACGAAATGCGCTACTTCCAGCAAGCTGAAAGCAGCGCAATCCGTTGTCCTATAGATTGCCGAAGCGCCCCATAGGTGGCAGCACGAGCATGTACACGCCCCCGCCGCCGATTTATATCCCGATGACTAGCTGGCGGACAGCCAATCTCCGGTCAGCACTCGAAAAAGTTTTCACTAATCCTCGGATTCTTGCGAATCCGGTGCCGTTAGGTTTTTGTTGTGGTGGCTTTTCCTCCACCGCCGGTTACGCTCCGGCAACGAAGCTCAACTTTCGTTGAGCCGCTTCGCTCCCTTCGGCGGGTCCTTGCCTCCGGGTGCCACTCGTTTTTATCCGAATGGCTTAAGAAGGTCTCGCAACCTTCTCTAGCAGAGCCTTTCGGCTCCAACCAGGGCGTCGATAGAATTAACAGCCGCCTGTCTCTTCCCTCTCTCGGGCGTCACCGCACCGATTGCCGATCCCTGTGTCGGTCTCGAAGGCCGCAACCCTCGCGACAGGAGCTTTATACTCCTATACCTTTCTTAGAGCAAACTTTCGCGTGTTTTATTTTCCCTGGTCAGCGAAAAGTTTTATTGACTTTTGATCTTCGCGATTTCAGCAGCGATCAATTTCTTCACTGCCAACATCTCGTCGTCGCTTTTGTATTTCGTTCGCGGCCAGAAAAAACCTTTCAATCCGTCGCCTTTCCGTCGCGGCACAACGTGAACGTGCAAGTGAGGGACGCTCTGGCTGACGCGATTGTTCATCGCGACGAACGTCCCTTGAGCACCAAGCGCCGGTTCAATTGCGCGTGAAAGCAACTGCGCGGTTTTGAAGAATGGTCCAACCTGCGAAGGCGGCAACTCGCCCAGCGTTTCCACGTGATCACGCGGCACGAGCAACGTGTGTCCGTGAAACAACGGCCGGTGATCAAGAAAGGCAAGCGAGTTGTCGTCTTCATAAACGATCGTCGCCGGCGCCTCGCCAGATACAATTCGACAAAACAGGCAGTTTTCGTTTGTCATCGTTTAGTTTGCTTCGCCAAGGATTTCGTCAAAGCCCGGCCGCACAAAATCGCGAGCGTCCGGAAAAACTTTTTCGATTCTGTGCCGCAGCCGTTCCAACTGAAGAATCAGCGGCACAATCGAAACTTCGCGTTCCGGTAACGAGAGCTGCGCGAGGCGCCAGGCCGCGATCGAACGATCGATCCCGA
>DASTOZ010000562.1:0-4538 GCA_035762365.1 Pyrinomonadaceae bacterium
AGCTTCGCGCGGCTCGAGGATATTTACCAGTTGATTGAAGGGCTGTTTGCGAGTGTCTTCAGGCTCATCAATGTCGATTTGCCGACGCCGTTTCCGCGGTTCTCGTTTGCCGAAGCGATGAACCGGTGGGGATCCGACAAACCTGACCTGCGCATTCAGGGGTTGGAGTTGAAGGATCTCGAAATGCCTGGCCTGGGCGAAAACGAACAGGCTAAAGGCATCGTTGTATCAGGTGGCGCGAAGCTTTCCCGCAAGACTCTCGACGAGCTTCAGGAATTTGCGAAGCGTTACGGCGCGAAGTTTCTCGCGTGGATCAAGCTTGGCGATGAGATCTCGTCGTCGCTGCTGAAGGCGTTGGGTGCGGAGACTGTTGCGAAGATCGCGAGTGCCGCGGGCGCGCAGAAGGACGATGCGGTGTTGATTGTCTCGGGCAAGCCGAAAGTGGTCGCTGCGAGTCTTGGCGCGTTGCGAAACGAAATTGCGAAACGCGAGAACCTGATTCCGTCCGATGTTTACGCGCCGCTGTGGGTCACGGATTTTCCGATGTTCGAGTTTCACGAAGAAGACGGGCGCTACTACTCGATGCACCATCCGTTCACTTCGCCGGTAGACGAGGATCTCGAACTGCTCGAACGGGCCGTCGAGGGCGGTGAAACAAACTTGCTCGCGCAGATCCGAACGAAGGCATACGATCCGGTCATCAATGGCGTCGAGATGGCGAGTGGATCGATTCGTATTCACCGGCGCGACGTTCAGCGACTCGTCTTCAAAGCGCTGGGCATGACGACTGAAGAGGCGCGCGAACGGTTCGGGTTCTTTCTCGACGCGCTCGAATACGGCACGCCGCCGCACGGCGGTATCGCGCCGGGTATCGATCGCCTGTTGATGGTGCTTGCAGGCACGGACAACATGCGCGACGTGATCGCGTTTCCAAAAACCGCCTCCGCCGCCGATCTCATGATCGACGCCCCCGGCGCCGTCGATCCGAAGCAGTTGGAAGAGTTGCACCTCCGCGTCGTCGAGGATTGAATCCGGAGACACGCATAAAATAAAAATGCCGACGATTCAGCTTCGCCGCGAACATCTCGAGGCAATGATCGCTCATGCCCGTGAAGCTGCGCCGGCGGAATGTTGCGGCCTAATAGGTGGGTTCGCCGGATTGTCCGGCCGTCAGGCCGCTTCGCTTTATCGCCTCCGCAACGTGACCGCGAACCCCGAAGTGCGCTACGAAGCCGCTCCGGAAGACCTCTTCGCCGCCCAGCGAGAGATGCGCGACCGCGGCGAGGAACTACTCGCGATCTATCACTCCCACCCTCGCGCCGTCGAACCCACCCCCTCCGAAACTGATATTCGCCAGGCTTTTTACCCGTCGGCGACGTATCTAATAATCGGACTCGGCGGTGATGGTCCAGTCGTGAAGGCGTTCAACATTTCGGAACGAGAACACCGCTGGCATTCGGTTGAGTATGAGATCGCGGACGAGTAAGATTGAAACGCATGCTTCGCGGGGGGAGCACGGTGGAGACAAAGAAGAGCAAATACGACACAAATCCACTCGATCCTGAAGTCGAACGCAAGGCGGAGGAGTCCTGGGGCGACCGCGCCGGCGGCGGCGAAACGCAGCAGGTCGGTGGCGCAACGCGTCAGGTGGGCGACGTGCCGCCGGCGTGGACTCCGACTCCAAATCCGGACGACAGTGCGCGTCAGAACGTGTATTCCGAGGCGCCTACTCGTCGTTACGACAATCCTCAGCTGGAAGCTCCGTACCCGTCGGTGTTCATACCTCCTACTTACGCACCGCCCGCACAGTATCCGCCTCCGCAGCACCCAGCCAGCGTCTATCAAAGTCCGATGAGCTTCTCGCATCCGTCGCGTCCGGTCGCGGGGCTTGGGCTCGCGGAAAAATGGGCGCTGATGATGGCCTACGCGCCCTACGTCGGCATCGTGGTTTCATTGCTCGAGTTGTTTTTGGTTCCGCGCAAGGAAGTGAAAGTGCGTTTCCACGCCGCGCAGGCACTCGCTCTGCACATTGCGTTTTTGGCGATTTCCACGATCTTCAAGTTGATCGCTACGGTGGGCGGCGGCGATTTTGGCCAGGTGATATTCAGCATTGCCTCCACGGTTTTCCTCGTGATCTCTATGATTCGTGTGTGGCGCGGCGAGCCGCACAGTATCGCCCCGCTGGCCGAACCCGGCAAATGGTTTAATCGCCATATCGAGCCCCGCGAAACCTCTTGAGCGGCTCGGTGGCACTGTCGTTGCAGGGCTTCCATGTAGGAGTTGGCAATCCGGCCAATTCAGCAGGAAACACGGAGTAAAACTCAAACAAATCCGTGTATTGCTGTTGCGTTTTGGTGCATACGCCGGAAAGGATTACTCGATGAATAGAAGATCGATAATAAAACGACAGGGGTTGGTCGCGTGGATAGCGCTGGTCGCGATGGCGTTGATGCCGTTGTCGGCGATCGCTCAAACGCAGATTAAACTCCACAGTAATAAGTACAAAATCCAGGATGACGTCCAGCTTGGACGACGCGCGGCGCAGGAGGTCGAGCAGCAGTATCCGCTGATGCGCGACGGAGACGTGCAGAATTACGTCGAGCGTGTCGGGCGACGGTTGGTGAGCGCCATCCCGTCTCAATTTCAACATTCGGAATTCCAGTACACGTTTAAAGTAGTCAACGCGCGTGACATCAACGCGTTTGCGCTGCCCGGTGGCCCAATGTTCGTGAATCGCGGAATGATTGAAGCTGCGCGGAGCGAAGGCGAGATGGCCGGCGTGATGGCCCACGAGATCAGCCACGTTGCTCTGCGACACGGTACGGCGCAGGCGACCAAGGGACAGAAGTACGGGTTGTTGGCGGGTATCGCCGGTATTGCGGGAACGATTCTCACCGGGAACGAGGGGATAGGCCAACTGGCCCAGAGGCCGTTTGCAGTCTATCTGCTGAAGTTCAGCCGCGAATATGAAACGGAAGCTGACGTGCTTGGTGCGCAGATCATGGCCCGTGCCGGTTACGACCCACGCGATCTCGCGAACATGTTTCGCACGATCGAGGCACAGGGCGGCGGCGGTGGCGGCTTCTTGAGTGACCACCCGAGTCCGAGTGATCGTTACGCGCGTATCAATCGTGAAGCGCAGATGCTGCAAGTTAACGCAGGCGCGCGCGACTCGCGAGAGTTTCAGTCGATCCAGCAGCGGCTGCGTGGTTACGGACGCGCTCCGTCAATGCAGGAGATTGCACAGAGCGGACAGCGTTACCCGACCGGTGAGAACACCAACTACCCGAGCAACAACCGCCCGAGCGGACGTGTTGAGTATCCGTCGAGTCGTTATCAGAACGTTTCAATCTTCAACGGCGGCTTACAGGTGAGCGTGCCGAGTAACTGGCGGCAAATCAACGACGGTAATTCAGTGTGGTTTGCTCCGGAAGGTGCGTATGGCCAGTTCAACGGGCAGGCTGTTTTCACGCACGGCGCGAGCTTCGGCGTGGCGCAAACGAACAATCGAAGTCTGCAAAGCGCCACCCAGGAACTGATCAATAATCTCGCGCAGGGCAACGGCAATCTGCGTACGAGTGGCGGAGCTCAACGCACGACCGTCGATGGACGCAACGCGATCGCCTCTTACTTGACGAATGTTAACGAGGCAACTGGCCGTAGCGAGAATGTTCGTCTGATCACGACGCAACTGCGGAACGGGCAGATCCTGTACATGGTTGCAGTATCGCCGCAGGGCGAGCGCAACTTCGACGCCGCGTTTCAGCAAGTGCTCCGTTCAGTGCGGATCAACGATTGAGGTACTTAGTACTTTGAGCTTAGTGCTTTGTTCGCTTTGGTAAGAGGCGCGATTGATTGCAAGTGCGGCCATAACCGAGCGAGCAAAGTACAAAGCACAAAGTACTAAGCTCTATGCTGTTTAGCTTGCTGCCACAGGTTTTCCATTTCATCAATCGAGGTTTGATCGAACGTCTGGCCACGCGCGTCGAGTGCGGTCTCGATGTGACGAAAGCGCTGACGAAACTTGCGGTTGGTCAACTTCAGCGCCGCTTCCGGTTCGACCTGAAGATGTCGCGCGATGTTTGTCGCCGCGAACAGCAAGTCGCCGATCTCTTCTCTGACACGCGCATGGTTCGCTTCGTCCTGCGTGTTTGAGTGCTCTTTGATCGCGACGCGCAACTCCTCGATCTCTTCCTGTAACTTGTCGAAGATGTCGTCGACTTTCTTCCAGTCGAAACCAACGCGCGCGGCTTTTGTAGACAGCTGATGTGCTTCCATGAGTGCAGGCGCTTTGGAGGATACACCGGTCAGTAGTGACGAATTGGTCTCTTCACTTTTTCCAGCCGCGCGTCGTTCTTCGGCTTTCATCGTTTCCCAGTTGAGCAATACGGCTGCCGAATCGTTGGCTGTTACATCCCCAAACACGTGCGGATGGCGTCGTACCATCTTGTCATGAATAGCAGAGGTGACGTCGTCGATCGTAAACTCGCCTCGCTCCTTCGCCACCTGTGCGTAAAAGACAATCTGAAACAGTAAGT
>DASTOZ010000563.1:0-2782 GCA_035762365.1 Pyrinomonadaceae bacterium
AAGGTTGTGCTCGGTCACAAGATTCCAGCCGGTGGCGGTTTCAACGACGGTCTGAAAGTGCTCGACATTCTCGCGCGCCATCCGTCGACTGCGAAGTTCATCGCGACCAAGCTGGTGCGCCATTTTGTTTCCGACAATCCACCGCCGGCGTTAGTCAATCGCGTCGCGGCCGCGTTCACGAAGAGCGACGGCGACATTCGCGAGACGCTGAAAGCGATCTTCTTCTCGAACGAGTTCTATTCGCCGGAAAGCTATCGCGCGAAGGTGAAGCGCCCGTTTGAACTCGCCGTCAGCGCGATTCGCGTCCTTGGCGCAGACACCAACGGCGGACCAGGCACGCATCAATGGATCGCGCGTATGGGTGAACCGCTCTACGGTTATCAAACTCCAAACGGCTATTCCGACGCCGCGGAGAGCTGGGTCAACACCGGCGCTTTGCTCGAACGAATGAATTTCGGCGTGGCGTTGGCCGGCAATCGAATACCCGGAACTCGGGTGGATCTAACGAAGCTGGCGGGCGCGGGCGCGAACACAGAGAAGCGCAAGATGATCGACGAGTCTCTCAAATCGATCCTCGCCGGTGAAGTTTCGACGACAACAAGAGAGACATTGCTGAAGCAGGTGGACCAGGCTGACCCGATTACGAAGGTTGTCGGCTTGATACTGGGGACGCCGGAGTTTCAGAGGCAGTAGGAGTGAACTGATGAATCGCAGATTCTTTCTGAAGTCAGGAAGCGTGGCGTTGGCGAGCGTTGGCATGACGCTTTCGGCGCCGTCATTTCTCGAGCGCATGGTGATGGGACGTGAGGCCATCACCGGTGGCCGTCGCAAGATCCTCATTGCGATCTTTCAGCGCGGCGCGGTCGATGGCTTGAACATGGTCGTTCCGTTTGGCGAGTCGAACTACTACAACGTGCGACCGTCGATCGCAATCCCGAAACCTGACGGCGGAAACGAATCGGCCATCAATCTCGACGGCTTCTTTGGTTTGCATCCCGCGATGCGCTCGTTCAAACCGCTGTGGGACTCGCAGCGGCTCGCGATCATTCACGCCGCCGGTTCTCCCGACAATTCGCGGTCGCACTTCGATGCGCAGGATTACATGGAGTCGGGCACGCCCGGTGTGAAGTCGACGACTGACGGCTGGCTCAATCGTTACCTGCAAAGCAAGCGCGACCGCCAGGACTCTTCGTTCCGCGCCGTGGCGATGACACGCGAGATGCCGCGCGCGTTGATGGGGCGTGCTCCGTCGGTCGCGATGGCGAACCTGAACGATTTCGCGATTCGCGCGGGCAAATCGTCAGCGAATATGCAGACTGGTTTTGAAGCACTCTACTCGCAATACAACAAGGACGTGATTGCCGGAACAGGTCGCGAGGCGTTTGAAGCCGTCAACTCTTTGAAGAAGTCGAACCCGGCTCAATACAAACCGGAGAACGGCGCGGTGTATCCGACAAACCAGTTCGGCAATTCGCTTCGTCAGATCGCGCAGTTGATCAAGGCGGACCTTGGGTTGGAAGTCGCTTTCACCGACATGGGTGCATGGGACACGCACGCAAACCAGGGCAACAGCCGTGGCCAGCTCGCGAACCTGTTGCAGCAGTTCAGCTCGGGAATCGCGGCCCTCTACCAGGACCTGGGCCAACGAATGGACGACGTCGTGATTCTGACGATGTCGGAGTTTGGCAGAACGGTAAGAGAGAACGGCAACCGCGGCACCGATCACGGACACGCGAACGCGATGTTTGTGCTGGGCAACGCAGTGCGTGGAGGAAAGGTCTACGGACGCTGGCCGGGATTGAATAACGATCAGCTTTTCGAAGGACGCGACCTTGCCCTGACGACGGATTTCCGCGACGTGTTTGGTGAGATCGCCATCAGTCACCTTGGAGCCTCGGATCTAAAATCGGTGTTTCCCGGCTACCATCTGACTCGGCCCCACCGATTGATCAGATAAAGCATAAACGCCGCGATTACTGACACCGTGACTGCGAGCGTAAACGCCTCGTTGTCACGTCCTGCCTGCACGGCATCGTAGATCGCTACTGAAGCGGTCTGCGTCTTGCCGGGAATGTTTCCGGCGATCATTATCGTCACGCCGAAGTCACCCAACGCGCGCGCGAACGCGAGCGCCGTCGCCGCGAGCACGCCTTTCGAAGCCAACGGCAACGTCACGCGAAAGAAGATCCGGCGATTGTTTAGGCCGAGTGTGCGTGCGGCGGCTTCGAGATCCGTGTTCACTCCTTCAAACGCCGCGCGCAAACTCTTCGTCACCAACGGCAGCGCATGGATCGTCGCAGCGATGATCGCAGCCGTAACGGTGAACGTGAGGCGGATGCCAAAGCTGCGATAAAGGAAGCCGCCGATCGTCGAGCGCGTTCCGAGTAACACCAGCAGGTAATAACCGAGGACGGTCGGCGGCAGCACGAGCGGCAACGTGACGAGCGCGTCGATCAGGTTTCGTCCGGGAAATCGTTTGCGCGCGAGCAGCCACGCCAAACCCGAACCAGCCACCAACGCGATCAGTGTTGCCGCCGTGGCCACGGCGAATGAAAGCCTGATGGGGAACCAGTCGATCACGGGATTTGGGCGACGCGCGCGCGCGCAGAGACTTGCGCCTGCTCTAGTGCTGATTTATAGACAGGTTGAAACGTCCGCAACATGATACAGGAAAACACTGTTCCCGCGATTATGCCGCAAAGGTCCCACTGAAGATCGGTGGCGGTGTCGTACTTGCCCCAGATGCGTGCTCCGCCAAAATAGACCTCATCCCAAAGCTCGA
>DASTOZ010000564.1:0-3704 GCA_035762365.1 Pyrinomonadaceae bacterium
GCCACCGTCGTCTCAACAGGTAATAAAAACCGACAACGCCGAACGGGACCACGATGCCGACTAGTCCCTTCGCCAGCAGCGACATCCCGACGAACGCGTAGAACCCGATCAGCAACCATCGCTTGCGCGACACATTCGTAGCCAGCTCGTGCAGGAGAAAAAACGCGAGCGACCACGTGACTGTCATCGTGATCACGACGTCGAAACTCGCCGCGCGCGAGAAAACGATCAATCCCAAACAACTCGCCGTAACCAACGTCGACCACAATCCAAACCCTGCGACACCATTCAAGCGTTCCACTTCACGCCCAACAACGGCCACCGCCGCAACCGTCAACAACCCGCACAGCGCCGGACCCAGCCGCGCGGACCACTCGTTCATCCCGAAAACTTTCGCGGCCGCGATGATCATCCAGTAAAGCAACGCGGGCTTTTCAAACCACGTGTGACCGCCGAGCGTCGGCGTGATCGGATCGCCGCGCACGAGCATTTCGCGCGCCACCTGCGCGTATCGCGGCTCGTCCGGACCAAGCAGCGGCAAATGTCCGAGTCCGAAAACGTATAACGCGATGATAATGATAAAAATGACGAGGTAGACTCGCTTGGCAAGCGCGGAAGGTTGCAAGTATATTCGGCTCCGATTCGATTTTCCGTGGTCTAAAGTAGCAAAAATTCATGTCGTTACGTACAGCAGTCATCGGCGCGGGCAGTTTGGGCAGTCAACACGCGCGCATTCACAGCGTGCTCGCAGCGGAAGGTTCGTCGCAATTTGTCGCCGTGTGCGATATCAACGAAGAGACCGCGCGCTCGGTCAGCACCCAGCGAAACACCGACTGGACCACTGACTGGCGCGAGCTGATCGGCAACGTCGATGCCGTCAGTCTTGCAGCTCCCACGGAAGTGCATTGCACGATCGCCTGCGGACTGCTCGACAAAGGCATTCACGTGCTGGTCGAGAAACCAATCTCACGCACGCTCGACGAAGCGGATCTCATGATCGACGCCGCCAACCGCGGCGGCGCCGTGCTTCAGATCGGACAT
This sequence comes from Pyrinomonadaceae bacterium, assembly GCA_035762365.1. Taxonomy (GTDB): domain Bacteria; phylum Acidobacteriota; class Blastocatellia; order Pyrinomonadales; family Pyrinomonadaceae; genus PSRF01. Next base: position 1,042 of record DASTOZ010000564.1, read on the forward strand.
CTGGAACGTTTCAACCCGGCGATGGTGGCGCTTCGTCCACACGTCCGCAACCCGGTTTATTTCGAGATTCACCGGATCGGCGAGTTCACCGCACGTTCGCTGGATATCGACGTCGTGCTCGACCTGATGATTCACGATCTCGACATCGTGCAGTGGCTCGTCGGCGAGGACGTCGAAGTTACTGACATTCACGCGGTCGGCATTGCGATTCTGACGGACAAGGTCGACGCGGCTAACGCGCGGCTGGAATTCGCGTCGGGCGCGGTCGCGAACATCACCGCCTCGCGCGTCGGCACGGAAAAGATCCGCAAAATGCGTTTCTTCCAACCGCACGACTACGTCGCGATCGATTACACGACGAAACATGCGTCGATCAGCAGTCTCGCACCGCCGCGCGCGCCAGGCGCGTGGCCCGTGGTCCATGCGAATCGATTGGAGATCGTCGACGTCGAACCGTTGCGCGCGGAGATCGTTTCGTTCCTCGATTCGGCGCGCGATGGATCGCCGATCGCAGTCTCAGGGTCCGACGGGCGCAATGCCTTGAGCCTGGCGCTGCGAACGTTGGAAAGAATCAGAGCACATTCCGAGCAGCTAAATGTCAATCGCGCGTGAGCGAGAGCGAAACCCCGACATCTCAAACCTGCTTGAAGAGCACATCAAGGCAGGCGACTTCCCTTCTGCCGTCTATCTCGTCGGCGAAAAAGAACGCGTAATCTTCACTGACGCGCTGGGCCATTCCGCCGTCGAACCTTATCGCATCACGAACAAGCTCGACACCATTTACGACCTCGCCTCATTAACCAAACCACTCGTCACCGGCCTGCTTTGCGCGCGCCGGATCGAGCTCGGCGAATTGACGCTCGACAGCTCGGTCTCTCACTACCTGCCCGAGTTCGATCGCACCGACAAGTCGATGATCACCGTGCGCGAGCTGTTGACGCACACCGCCGGACTGCCCGCGTGGAAACCCCTGTATCTGCTCGCGGAAGACGAGCCGGAACGGGTAGCAGGCGCCATTGCCAGTCTCGATCTCGAATACAAACCAGGCACGCGCGTCGTTTACAGCGATCTCGGGTTCATCGCGCTGGGCATTTTGCTGATGCGAATGACTGGACATCCGCTCGCCGACATGGCGCGCACTGAAATCTTCGAACCTCTCAAACTCAAACAAACGTTCTTCAATCCGGAAGTCGCATTGCAAACCGGGATCGCAGCCTGCGAAACCGGCAATGCCTACGAACGCGACATGATCGAGCAGAGCGGCGCGGACGCGTATCAGAACTCTCGTCAGCGATTGATCTGGGGCGAAGTGCACGACGGCAATGCTTATTTTCTCGGCGGCGCCGCGGGGCATGCGGGACTGTTCTCGAGCGCGCCCGATACGTTCGTGTTGGCCCAGCAGTTTCTTGCAGAGTCGAGCAAACTGCTCACACCGCCGACCTGCGCGCTGTTTCGCACGAACATGACCCCCGAGCTCGAAGAATCGCGCTCACTCGCGTGGCAACTCGCAGAGACGAGCGAATCAACCGCCGGGCTCGATCTGCCGGGCGATAGTTTTGGTCACAACGGATTCACCGGAACGTCGCTGTGGATCGATCCCGTGCACGCGCGAGTGTTCATCCTGCTCACCAACCGCACACACGTGCGCCAATTGCCGTTCGCCAACATCAACAGCGTGCGGCGTCGCTTCAACAGTCTTGCTGTCGCAGCGCTGAGTTAGACACAAAAGGCACAAAAAAGGAGCTCACCGAGAGAGGGAGAAAACTGTAATCTCCCCTGGTAGTTGCTTTTGTGCCTTTTGTGTCTTTTGTGCCTTTTGTGATTTAAAGGCGGAACCTGAGCGTGGTGCCGATGACGTTGAGGTCGCCGGGAATGCTGACGCCGTCGTTCTGTCGCACGTAATAGAAGTCCTGCGTGAAGTGTTTATTAAAGACCTTGTTCGCGCCGACGTAAAAACGATTTCGCACCCACCGATCGACGCTCCAGTCGTAAAACACTTCGTCCGCAACATACACTGAAAGCGCCAGACCGCCTGGTCCAACGGGATGTTCGACTTGAACTCGCTGTCGATAACGGTTGCTCTTCGCGCCGGAGTTTCGCAACCGGCGCTCGAACAAGTTTCGCTCCGTCAACCTGAATTCACCCACGTCAAATCGAACCTGCACCGGCACTGAAAGACGGTTCTCCCAAACACGTCGTCCCGCGAACGGCTGCATGCCGATGTGGAGATAGTTTGGCGAGACGGTGACGTACCTTCCGAGTTTTAAAGAAAACCCCGCGCCAACTCGTTCGTCGACCGGATGGCTGAAGTCTCTCCCGAGACGCAACGTGCCGCCCAGCACAAAGTCGAAGTGTTTGGTGACGGGAATGAACAGTTGGACTTCGTTCCACTGTTGATTGTCGGTGTGGTCCACCCCAGACTGCCCGGACGCAGTGAACGTCAACGCCATCAGGCAAACGCCGGCTAACGCGATGCGCATCATCATTTCGCCGCGGGCAGCACGGTGAAGGCGCTGATCGCCACCATGACGCGATCTCCGATCTGTAACCTTGCCGCCGCAGCCTCGGGTTTGGGCCGCGTAGCGATAATCGCTTTGGTCGACTGGCTCTCCGGCGTGTCGGTCGTCAGGTAGTAAGGATTGTCGTCGGTGCGGCATTCGTCG
>DASTOZ010000565.1:0-3315 GCA_035762365.1 Pyrinomonadaceae bacterium
CGCCGGGCGGCCAAGTCAGCGATCCATCATTTCTCGATCACATATACACTTATGCATGGTTCGTGACTTTTGGCCTCGGATTCGTCATATACTACGTCTTAACACGCGCTTCGAAGGGAGACTCGCTTAATGCCACGCACGGTTAAATGCGGACTGATTCAATGTACTAACGCGGCGCCTACCGATCAGCCGATCGAAGAGATCAAGCGCCTGAACATCGAGAAGCACCTGAAGTTTATCGACCAGGCCGCGGAGCAGGGCGTACAGATCGTCTGCATGCAGGAGGTTTTCACGACGCCCTACTTCTGCGCCGAGCAAAAGACGCGCTGGTACGAAGCGGTGGAACGCATTCCCGATGGTCCAACCGTGCGGTTGATGCAGGAAGTCGCCAAAGAGAACGGCATGGTGATGATCGTCCCGATCTACGAGGAAGAGATCACCGGCATTTACTACAACACCGCCGCCGTGATCGACGCCGACGGCAAGTATCTCGGCAAATATCGCAAGAACCACATTCCGCACGTCAATCCCGGTTTCTGGGAGAAGTTTTATTTCCGGCCCGGCAACCTTGGTTATCCATGTTTTGACACGGCGTTCGCGCGTATCGGCGTGTACATCTGTTACGACCGTCACTTCCCTGAAGGCGCGAGAGCGCTCGGGCTGAATGGCGCCGAGATCGTTTTCAATCCCTCGGCGACTGTCGCGGGACTTTCAGAGTATCTCTGGCGACTCGAACAACCGGCGCATGCTGTCGCGAACGGATACTTCATCGGAGCGATCAATCGCGTCGGTCACGAACAGCCGTGGGACATCGGCGAGTTTTACGGACAGAGTTACTTCTGCGATCCGCGCGGACAATTTCTCGCGGAAGCGCCGCGCGACAAGGACGCGCTCGTCGTCGCCGATCTCGATTTGGACAAAATTCGGGAAGTGCGAAACACATGGCAGTTTTTCAGGGATCGACGACCTGATACTTACGGCGCACTGGTTGCTGATTAGTACCGAGGAGTTTACCCATGGATTTGTCAATCACCGTTAACGGAATGAAGTTCCCCAATCCGTTTGTGCTGGGCTCGGGTCCGCCGGGAACGAACGCGCGCGTGCTCGCGAAGTCGTTTGAAGCGGGCTGGGGCGGCGCCGTGGCGAAGACTGTGAGTCTCGAATCGGCGAAGGTGGTCAACGTTGTGCCGCGTTACGGAAAGCTCCGGTCGCGAACGACCGGAGAAGTCATCGGCTTCGAGAACATCGAGTTGATCTCCGATCGGCCCATCGACGTTTGGCTCGAGGAGTTTCGCCAGGTCAAGAAGGAATATCCGAACCACATTTTGATCGCGTCGATCATGGAGGAGTACGAGAAGAGCCGCTGGCAGGAGTTGACGCGCATGGTCCAGGACACGGGCGTCGACGGCTTTGAGCTCAACTTCTCATGTCCGCACGGCATGACCGAACGGAAGATGGGTTCGGAAATGGGTGAACATCCGGATCTGACCGAAGAAGTCACGAGCTGGGTGACGGAAGTAGCGAAGATTCCGGTATGGGCCAAGATGACGCCCAACATCACGAACATTCGCGAACCCGCGCTGGCCGCTGTTGCTGGTGGAGCAGTTGGTATTTCGGCCATCAATACGATCCTGTCGGTGATCGGCGTCGACCTCGATACGCTGCGACCGATGCCGACCGTCGAAGGACATTGCGTGCCGGGTGGTTATTCCGCGCAGGCAGTGCGGCCAATAGCGCTGCGCATGGTGAGCCAACTCGCGCTCGCGCTTCCCGATGGAGTGACGATCAGCGGAATCGGCGGTATTGAAACTTCGCACGACGCGCTCGAGTTCATGTTGCTCGGTTCGTCGACCGTGCAGATCTGCACCGGAGTGATGCTTCAGGGCGTGAAGATGATCGACGAGTTGAAAGCAGGCGTCGAGAAGTTCATGGTCGACAAAGGCTTCACCTCGATCCAGGAGATCGTCGGTAAGAGTCTGCCGTACTTTTCAACGCACATGGATCTCGTGCAGCGGATGAAAGCGGCGAAGCGTTCGAAGGCCGGCGAGGCGAGTCGCGATAACGAGTGGGCGCAGAAAGATATTACGGAGAAGACTGCCGAGCTGACGTCGAATTAAACACAAAAGGCACAAGACACACAAAAGGCACAAGACTGAATAAAAAAGTAGGTGGCATCGGTGAAGCAGGTGGCATCGGTGAAGCAGATGGCATCGGTAAAGCGGTTCCGATAGCCCTCCTTCCTCTTTATTGTCTCTGTGCCTTTTGTGCTTTATGTGCCTTTTGTGTCTAAAACTCGGCGAGCACTGGCGCGTGATCCGACGGCTTCTCCCATGTGCGGGGTTCGAGGTCGATCCAGGTTCGCACGCTGCGCGAGACGAGCGATTCGGTGATCCAGATGTGATCGATGCGCAGGCCCATGTTACGCCGAAACGCGCCCGCGCGATAATCCCACCAGGTAAACTTCCCGCCCTCTTCATTGTGCAGGCGAAACGCGTCCGTAAATCCCCAATCTTTGATGCGTTGCAGCGTGGAGCGTTCCTGCTCGCTGAACATGATCCGTCCCTGCCACAGCCTGACGTCGTGTACGTCACGTTCTTCCGGAGCGACGTTGAAGTCGCCGCATAGCAACACAGGTCGCGACGGATCGTAATTCTGGTCGAAGAACTCGCGTAGTCGTCGCATCCAGCCAAGCTTCATTTCAAACTTTTGGGATCCGACCGCCTGTCCGTTCGGGATGTAGACGTTGACGATCTGAATGCCGTTGACAATTGAGGTGATGAGTCGTGATTGAGCGGTCTCGTCGTCACCGGGATAACCGCGATGCGTCGTCTCACATGCACACCGCGAAAGAATCGCGACGCCGTTGTACGACTGCTGCCCGAACAGTTGGCACTGGTAACCGCGTTCCTGAAAAACCAGCGTGGGAAACTTGTCGTCCGTACACTTCGTCTCCTGCATACACAGCACGTCAGGCTTCACGTCGTCGAGCCAACGAAGCACGAGCGGCATGCGCGCGAGAATTGAATTAACGTTCCAGGTCGCGATTAACATCAGCTTTCGATCAACAGGCCGCCGATCAGCGCTCCGCGACGCGCGATGTCGTCAGCTTCAATGTGTTCGTGCACGGCGTGAGCGCCATCACCGCTAATGCCGAGTCCATCGAGCACTGGAATACCGAGCGCGGCGATGAAGTTTCCATCAGACGCACCACCAACCTGCGCTTCGCCGAGCTCGAAATCAACCTGCGCCGCGATCGCACGCGCTTTCTCAAACAGCTCGATGACGGCGGGCGTCCTTTCGAGCGGCGGACGATTG
>DASTOZ010000566.1:0-3076 GCA_035762365.1 Pyrinomonadaceae bacterium
TCGAATTCCGCAACCCGACCGCCGCGAAAACGCCCGCGACCAACCGCGACCCCGTCTCCCGAAAAATCCGGTGGCCCCGGAGGCCCCGGAGCATCGCCTAGCTCGAAAGGTCCCAAGAGCAGCACGCCAGGACCGACGGCCAAGACGCCCGATCCGCGTCCCGTCAACGCCGCGCGCCTGGGACTCGGACTGACGTTGTTTAGTCGCGACTCGAACGGTCTCGCAGTGCGCGTCGATCCCGATCGCGTGTTTCGCAAAGGCGATCGCGTTCGCATCCTGCTCGAAACGAACACCGACGGTTATCTTTACATCTTCAACCGGACAAACGATGGCCCACCGGTGATGATCTATCCCGACGCCGAAATCGACGAAGGCGGAAACTACCTGCAGGCGCACGTTCCGTTTGAGATACCCGCGCCTGACGCGTCCGACGAACGACTGCGCTGGTTTGCGTTTGACGAAAACACCGGCACGGAGAAAGTATTTTTCGTGTTCACGCGCGAGCCGCTGAAGGAGGTTCCGATCGAAGACGATCTGATCACGTTCTGTCGCAATGGTAAGTGTCCGTGGCCGGTGGGGACGGAAGTTTGGGACTACGTGCAGGCGCAAATGCAGAACCCGCTGAAGACCGATCGCGCCGCGGACAGCTTTGCCGGCGCGCAAACCGCCAACGAGCACGAGGCTAGCACTCGCGGGCTGGGACTCGCGAAGGATGATCCGCAGCCGTCGTTGATCATGATGGCTTCGTCGAACAAGCCGACGCTGGTCGCCACCCTCGACCTCATTCATAAGTAATACCGTTTTACCAGGAGGGAATTATGAGTCTTACAAAATCTATCGCTTTGCTGTTGAGTGTCGCGATGTTATGCGCGCCACTCACGCTGCCCGCTCGCGCGAACTCGCCGGTTGTGCAACAGACGGATCAAGCCGGCGCCGCGTTGCGCGAAGGACGACGGTTGCTGAAACGAGGGCGCGCCGATCAGGCGCTGGTCCAACTACGCACCGCTCTGAATCTCTACACGACCGCGAAGAACAACAGTGGCATCGCCGCGACGCACAACGAAATCGGCAATCTGTATTTGCGGCAGGGACAGTACCAGGTTGCGCTCGACAATTATCAGAAAGCGCTCGAAGGCTTTCTCGCCCCGGACCCCAAGAAAGCAGCGGCTGAGGCGATGACGGGTTTGGGCGACGACAAGTTCAACGCGAACCTGATGCTCGCGAAGATTGGCGACGTGAACTTCCGGCTCGGCAAGATCGCCGAATCGAGGGCGGCGTACGATCGCATGGTCGTCAAGAAACCTGAAGGCGCCGCGTCAAAAGTCGGTCGCCGGTTTGGCGGGCTGAGTGCGATCGCGGGCGGGATTACGACGGGAAAGGTGAGCGTTGAAGCGCCGACGAGCGCGTTGACGTTCGCGCTCGAAGCGAAGAAAGAGCTCGACGAGTATCGCAACTCGATCGTCTATTCGAGTTACCAGTTAGGTCTTGGTCGTTTGGCTTACGAGAGCAACGACCTCGAAGGCGCGAAGAAGAATTTCGAACTCGCACTCGAAGCCGCGGGCAGCAGTTTCGCAGGAATCGCGAAGCTCGGTCAGGTCAGACGTTTTCGCGCCGCGGCGCGCACGAGTCTCGGCGACGTTGCGTTGCGACAGGCGAAGTACAAAGACGCGACCAAGTACTACAACGAAGCGAAGAAAGGCGCACAGGACGACAAGCGACTGGATCTGATGTGGCCGGCGCAGCGTGGACTCGGACGCAGTTTGTGGCTCCAGGCAGCGCAGGAGAAAGACCCGAAGAAGTCGATGGCGTTGCGTGAGCAGGCTGTTGCGAACTATCGCGAGTCACTCGGCGCCATCGAGACGTTGAGACAGGGAAGTCTGCGTGCGGACGAGTCGCGCACGACGTTCCTCGCATCGATCAAAGACGTGTTTGACGAAGCTTCCAGTGCGTACGCCGCGATGGCGCTGTTGTCTAATCCGACTGCCGGTGCGCCGCTCAGTGGCAAGGCGTTGGAGTACGCGGGCGAGGCTTTCCGGGTCAACGAACAATCGCGCGCGCGCTCGCTGCTCGACATGCTGAGCGAAACAAATGCGGCGATCACTGAAGGTGTGCCGGCTGAGTTGCTCAAACGCAAGCAGGAAAACTTCGACCGACAGCAGGACATCGCCGACATCCTGACCGGGATCAACATCTCCACGGAGGAGATGAAAAAGAAACCGGCGGAGCTCGACGCCGAACTCGAAAAGCTCCAGGCGGAGTACGAAGAGATCGAGAACCAGATTCGGACGGCGAGCCCGCGTTACGCCACGCTGACTGCCAACAAGCCGATGACGCTGGCCGAAGTGCAACAGAACGTGCTCGACGATCAAACGGTGCTCGTCGAGTATGCCTTGCAGGCAGAGGAGTCGTACCTGTTTGCGGTGAGCAAAGGCGCGGTTAGTTTGTTCAAGCTTCCGGCGCGATCGAACGTCGACAAGCTCGCGACTGATCTGCGCGCGCAGTTGATCCCGGCGAAACTGCAACGACGCATTGTCGGCATCGACGTCGCCGAGGCGAATCGCGGCCTCGGAATCGCGTCGTCTGCTCCGGAAGACGCCGCGCCGTTCGTAGCTGCCTCGAACGCGCTTTACAAAGCCGTGCTCGAACCGGCAGCCGGTATGATCGGCGAGAAGCGTCTGATGGTCGTTGCCGACGGTGCTCTCAACTACGTCCCGTTTGAAGTGTTGCTGAAGACCGCCGACAGCGGTGACTTCTCTTCGCTCGGTTATCTCGTCAAGACGAACGAAGTCATCTACGCGCCGTCCGCCTCAGTCGTAGGCGCGATCAAGCAACAGCGCACGAAAGCGACCGGCAAGTCGATGCTGATCATCGCCGACCCGGTATTCAACTCCAACGACGCGCGCGCCAAGAAAGGCACGGCGCCTGCCGCTGACGCCGAAGTCCGAGGCCTCGGAATCCAAAGTGCAGTCGCGGACGTCGGCGGAGCAACTCCTGCGGCCAACGCCGCCATGGAAGGCCTACCGCTCGCGCGACTCAACGGCACCCGCATTGAAGCCGACCAGATCTCCAAGCTCGC
>DASTOZ010000567.1:0-4820 GCA_035762365.1 Pyrinomonadaceae bacterium
ACGCCGCGGTTGAATGAACGGCTCCTCCTCGCGCTGGAGGGCATTGCCCACATCTTTGGGCACCGGCAGGCCGCCGTTGCCCTCATCAACGAGAGAGAGGCGGAACTGCGCATTCGTGCGGCAGTCGGGTTTGAGAACGAACCCGCGCACGCCGATATGCCGCTCGATTCGAGCGCTGCTTGCGTGCGTGTGATTCACGACGCGGTGCCGCTGTGGATCTCGATCAAGGAAGACGTCGCCTCACGCACTCTCTTCGACAAGATGCATTGGGAGCACGACGTCGTCGCGCTCCCGTTGTTTGGAATCTCGGAAATCTCGTCCACGCGCGGCCAATCGAGAACCGGCCCGCGGCTTCCCGGCCAGTTTTGGACCTACGATCCCGGGTCGCGACTGGGTGTGCTTTATGTTGGCGCCGAAAGAAGCGCGGTCGACCCGCTCTCCTTGAACCTGCTGAAACGGTTCGCTGATCGCGTCGGGATCATCGCGTCGCTCGCGATTCACCAGGAGAAACTGGTCAGCACGGTCACGAAGCTTCAGCGGGAACGGCAGTGGATCGAGTCGATCATGAAGTCCGTCGCCGATCCCATCGTGCTCACCGATCTGGACAACGAGATACTGCTCCAAAACCGTCGCGCCGAGGAACTGTTCAGCGGTTCGGCAAACGCCGGCGAGGGAAAACGGCGCGCGTTGAAGATGAACGACCTGCTGTTCTCGGCTTATCTGTCGAGCGCGACCGTGTCGTCGTCGGAAGTCGTGCAACGAGACATCACGCTCGTCGATCCGATTGAAGGTTCGGACATTCACTTCGAAGTCATTTCAACTCCAGCCGCAAACGCCCGCGGCGAGCCGCTCGGGTTGGTTTCGATTTTCCGCGACGTTACCGATCTACGCGAAGCGAATGAAGAGCTGGCGCGCAACTTCGTCAAGTTGCAGCAAGCCGAAGCCGATGCGACTCGTGAGCGCGACCGTCTCGACCTGATCATCGAAAACGTCGGGCATCCGATCGTCGTTTGCGACTCGGCCGGCAACTTCATCCTGTTCAACCGGCGCGCGGAGTTGTTGTTTGAAGAAGGAACGTCGTTCCGGCCGGCTGCGACCGCCGCTGTTCGGACGAACGCGGTGAAACTGACGTCGTTCATTTCGGGTTTGGCGTCGGCGTCGGAGACGGGAAGGCAAGCGGAGATCGAGTTGATCGATCCGGAGAACGGCCGGCTGTTGCCAATGGAGATCACAGCCCGCGAGGTGCTCGATCCGACGGGACAGGTGACTGCCGTCGTTTCGATTCTGCACGACCTGACTGAGATTCGCGAACTCGAGCGACGGCGCGTCGAGCAGCAACTGTTTGAATCGGAAAAACTCGCGGCCATTGGACGGCTTGCAGCGTCGATCGCGCACGAGGTCAACAATCCGCTCGAGGCGATCAAGAATGCGCTTTATTTGATGGAAACCGGCACTGATGGCGACAAGAACTCCCGTTTTCTCGAAATCGCGCGCAAGGAAACCGAACGAGTCTCGCACATCATTCGACAGATGCTCGGCTTCGCGCGTCGCTCCGGCGAGGTCGATTGGGTAGACGTCAACCAGTTGATCGAAGAGACGCTGGTACTGCTGGAAAAGAAGATGCGCCAGTTGCGCATTCGTGTAAACCGGCAGTTCGACGAGGCGTTGCCGAAGATTCGCGCACGCGCCGATCAGTTGCGACAAGTGATCCTGAATCTGATCATTAACGCTCAACAAGCGATCCAGGGCGGCGGTGAAATCACCATCAGCACGTCACGTTACGAACAGGCGTTGCAGCCTTCGATTCTCATCCAACTCAGCGACACCGGCATCGGCATAAAAGACGACGATCTGAACCGCATCTTCGAGCCGTTTTTCTCCAGCGGTAAAAAGGGAACGGGTCTCGGCCTCTGGGTCACGCAGGACATCGTCCGGCAGCACGGCGGCCGCATCGAAGTGACTAGCGAAAAAAATCGTGGCACTGTCTTCACGATTGTCCTCCAGATTGAATCCCCAATTCTTGAAGCTCAGGAGACCGAACAGCGGTTGATAACGCGATGAGCCACAGATTGGAACACAATGATAGGGATGTAGCATTCGATGACGGCAATGGTATTCCGGCGTTTGTGGGCGGTGGACGGTTGCTTGTTGTTGACGACGAAGAAAGCCTGCGCATCACGACTGCCGCTATCCTCGAAAAAGAAGGCTACACCGTGGACACCGCGTCGAGCGGCGACGAAGCGATCGCACTGCTTGCGCAAAAAGATTACGACCTCGTGCTTACCGACCTGCACATGGAGGGAGGCGACGGTCTTTCAGTCCTGAACGAGATTCGCCGGCATTCTCCGCTGACGATCTCCGTCGTGCTCACCGGTTTCGCTTCCGTCGAATCGGCGATCGCCGCTTTGCAGGAAGGCGCCTACGACTATCTCGTCAAACCGTGCGACATCGACAGCATGAAGCACACGATCCGCCGCGGAGTGGAACATCGCCGTCTCATGCTGGCCGAACAGAAGGCACGCACGGATCTGGAACAACTCAATCTCGATCTCGAAAGAAGGATCGTCGAACGCACAGCAGAGCTCACGCGCCTCAACGCGGAACTCGCGGAAGCCAATCGCGCGAAGGACGTGTTCCTGGCAACGCTTTCACACGAGCTGCGAACACCGCTGACGCCCGTCGTCGGTTGGATCAAACTGTTGCGCAGCGGCAATCTCGACGAGAAGAGCGTCGCTCAGGCACTGGACGCAATCGAGCGGAACGCGTGGTTGCAATCGAAGCTGATCGACGACCTGCTCGACACCTCGCGCATCGCCACTGGAAAACTTCATTTTGAACCGAAGCCGACGGACCTCAACACGGTTGCGAAGGCGGCGATCGATACCGTGCGCGCGTCTGCCGCGGCCCGCAACATCGAAATGTCGATCACGCTCTGTGCGTCGACGCTCGTCGTCATGGGTGAGCCCGTGCGTCTCCAGCAGATTGCGTGGAACCTGCTCTCGAACGCGATCAAGTTCACCGAGCCAGGCGGAAGGGTCACTGTGATAACACACGACGAAGGTTCGCAGGCGCGACTCGTCGTCAAGGACACTGGCATCGGCATCGATCCGGAGTTTTTGCCGCACGTCTTCGATCGTTTCAAGCAGGCGGACGGCTCGACCTCGCGACGTCACGGCGGATTAGGACTGGGCCTCGCTATCGCCGATGCGCTCGCGAAGATGCACGGCGGAAAGATCGAAGCGGCGTCGGAAGGTGCGGGTCAGGGCGCGTCGTTTACGTTTTGTATGGATCTGGCGACGGCTGAACGGGTCGTTCCCGACAAGGTCGTCGAGAAATCGCATTCATTGTTTGGGCTCGACGTGCTCATCGTCGAAGACTCGATCGACACGTTGACGCTCTTGAGCGCGATATTCAGCCGCGAAGGCGCGAACGTCACGACCGCAACGTCCGCAGCCGAAGCCCTGGAGCAGGCCGTAAACAAACGCCCGGCGGTGATTATTTCCGACATCGGTATGCCGGACGTCGACGGCTATCAGCTTCTCGAGCAACTGAAAGTCATCCCCGGAATGGACGGCGTGCCCGCCATCGCCATCTCCGGCTACGCCAGCGACGAGGATCGCGAGCGTGCCCTCGGCACCGGCTACCATGCGCTGGTCGCGAAACCCATCGACGTGGACGTCCTCTTCAATCTCATCCACGACCTCAACCTCCCGCGACTATCGACCGTTAACGATTAACGCGCGAGCAGGTCTGCATAGTATTGATTTTGCTCGCGGCTTTCGCCGATACTGCGCTTCTCGCTTGCTTTGCTCGCGCAGACGTCCAAGATCCTGAGTTGGAGAGCATTGCCGCACCCTTCCACAACCTGAGGTGATGTCGAAGCTTAAGCCCTTATATCCTCATGAATTCCTTTCGTGGATGGCGGTTCCCGGCTATCAGGGTATTTACATCCTCGGGAGTTTCGCTCGTCACGTAACAATCTATTCCCAGCAAATGAGAGCGTTCAATCTCATCGACGCTCTTTGCAAGACCGGGCAACTTCGTCCCAAAACCAAAGTCGCTGTCGTCGGCGGTGGAGTTGCCGGTTTGACCGCAGCGGCTGCGGCGGCTGTCAGAGATGCGAGAGTTACTGTCATTGAGAGCGACAAAGACTTTTTCCCAATACAACGCAACGCAGGCAATCGTTATTTGCACCCTCACATTTACGATTGGCCATTATTCGAAGCAGAGACAGGTCGTGCGAACACAGCCGATTTCCCTTTTCTTGGTTGGGAGGCGGACGATGCCGACAAGGTTTTCAGAAAGCTTAAAGAAAGCTGGGACAACCTGCTCAAGGATTATCCGAGGTTAACCAAGCCAAAGACTGTGATGGAAGCCAACGTAACGGGCCTCCACCGCGATGCACATTGGATAGTCGAGACGGACGCTCCTTATGAAAAGAATCCTGGAGAGGTGAAAACTGTTGAGGCTGAGATCGTGATCCTGGCCGTCGGGTTTGGAAGGGAGTTGGGTAGGGCGGACGTGATGAGGTACTGGGAACAGGCTCCGTTTGATGCCGTTCCGGAGACTACGTTGCTTTGGTTGGTATCGGGTTATGGGGATGGCGGATTAACGGATCTAATGCGTCTCTGCATTGACGGTTTTCGCCACGACGAGTTTGTAAAAAAACATGAGGCTGATCCCACTCTCGCTACCAAGCTCAGGAACTTATTGACCGCCAACGAGAGAGAGAATGTGAGGTCTGTATTTGACGATCTCCTGGGCGAACTCGGCGAAGAGTCGTTGATCGGGCCGGATCAGCTTCGAATGAAGACGAAGGT
>DASTOZ010000568.1:0-5462 GCA_035762365.1 Pyrinomonadaceae bacterium
AACTGGTAGTGGTTCAGTTTGCTGGGAACCTCACGCAAAGGCGCAAAGGCGCAAAGGCGCCAAGAGAAATACAATGAACTCGAAACGTTTCTTCGGTAACTTTGCGTCTTTGCGTGAGCACATGTTTTCAACCTGCACCAGTAACCCAGAACTCGTTTTGCTGACAGGTAACGTTCCCCTGGTCTAGAATCCAGCACGTTGCGCTTCGTTTTCACCAAACTATTCTACTTTTTGCTGGCGCTGGCGTTCGTTCCTCTCGCGTTGTCCGGGGGGCGTTCGTGGCTGGCGTGGCTCGCACTCGCTTACAACGTTCTTGTGATCGCCGCGGCCATGGTCGAGGCGCGTTTCAGTAAGCTTCCCGATAATCTGACTATCCATCGCGAGTTTGGCAGCCGCTTCGCAATGGGCGCCGAGACGGAAGTGCGCGTCCACATTCAAAACGGTTCGAACCGCGCGATGTCGTTGAAGTTGAAAGACGAGTATCCGCCACAGATGATCCTCAACGGATCGCGCGAGGCGGAGTTGCGCGTCGATGCGCGAAGCACGGCGACGTTGATTTACGCGGTGACGCCGCCACGTCGCGGCAGGTTCGAGTTTGGCTACACGGCGGTGCGCTTTCGTTCGCGGCTCAATCTCGTGTGGGTTGATGCGCGCGCGTCTGAACCCGTGACGGTCAAGGTTTATCCGAACATGCGTCGCGCGCGCGAAGCGGAGCTGAAAGCATTGGGCGCGCGTTCAGTCGTGTCGGCGCATCGCAAGACCTCCTGGCGTGGCGAAGGACGGGAGTTTGAATCGATGCGTGACTACGTTCGCGGCGATGAGTTGCGCCACATCTCATGGACCACCACCGCGCGCCGCGGCAAACTGACAACGCGGCAGTATCAGATCGAACGCGACCAAACGATCCTCATCGCGCTCGACGCCGGGCGCTTGATGACCGCGCGCATCGAGCAGGAAACAAAACTCGACTCCGCCGTTCACGCAACACTCTCGCTCTTCTCGGCGGCCGCGCGTGCCGGCGACAACGCGGGCCTCGTCGTATTCGGCCGCCGCATCAAGAGCTACCTCGCACCTGGCCGTGGTCGCGACCACATCGAAGCGGCACTCGAGGCGCTGTACGCCGTCGAGCCGGAGATGATCGAACCGTCTTATCCCCACGCGTTTCAATTTATCGCCGCAAACAGTAAGCGTCGCGCGCTGGTGATCCTGTTGACTGACCTGGTTGACGAAGAGGGTTCGAAGGAGTTGCTGACCTCGCTGCACCTGCTGCGGCCGCGACATTTGCCGCTCGTGGTGACGATCGCCGATCGCGATTTGAAAGCCGTAGTGCGCGAGACGCCGGAGACAGTGCGTTCGCTGTTCACGCAGTCTGTCGCGGAAGAGATCATTCATCATCGCGAGGCGGCGCTGCGTTTGGTTGAGTCCGTCGGTGGCCTGGCGCTTGATGTGACAGCCGCGGCCTTGGCGCCGGCGTTGTTGGAGACTTACCTGCGCGTGAAGGAACGCGGGCTTCTGTAAAACTACTTGCGTCCGGCGAAGATCAAGTACGAATAGAGCGCGACGCCAGTCACTGCCGCGACACTGTACTTGATGCGCGAATCGATCGGGGCCGGCGAGATGAAGCCTTCGATGATTCCGGCGATCACCAACAGGATCGCAACTCCCAACATCAATCGCACTGCTTCCATGCCTCGTGTTTTCAACGCGTCCGCGCGAGTTAGATCGCCCGGCATGATCAACGCGGTGCCGACCAGCAGTCCCGCACCACCCGCGATGAAGATACACGTCAACTCAATCACACCATGGGCCACCATGAACGTCACCAGATCGTTTCCATACCCAGCGCGGTAAGTCAGCGCCAGCACTGACGCGATATTCGCTCCGTTGTACGCGAGATAGAAAAGCGTTCCGACTCCGAACGTCGCGCCGAAGGCGAACGTGTAGATCGTGACCATGATGTTGTTGGTCATGATCTCGCTCGCGCCTGCCTGGTTCGCCTCATTCAGCGATTCCCACCAGTGCGTCTTCGTTTCGATGATCATTTCGCGAAACGCCGCGTCGACGCCGATGAGCTCAGAAAACTCGGCATCGTAGCGAGTCGCAACGAAGCTGAAGACTGAGAACATGAAAAAGACGAAGAATGAAACGAACGTGTAGCGCCAGGTGCGGCGGAACGTTTGCGGCAGCTCGCGAGTGAAATAATGAATAATCTTTTTGCCGCCCTGCGCGTCGGCGCGATAGATGCGACCGTGAGCGCGAATGACGAGGCTGTTGAGGTAGTTAACCAAACGCGGATCGCGCGATTCGGCGCGGGCGATGGCGAGGTCCGACGCGGTGCGACGATAGATGCGGCCAAGTTCGCGCACTTCTTCGCGGTGCAAACGCCGCAGCGACGCGTGGTCGAGCAGCTTCATCAGCTCCTCCAGCCGCTGCCAGGCGTTCTTGCGTTGGTTGATGAATCGATCCGCAGGCATCGAGGGCTTCGGGTCTTTGGCCTTGGGTCTTTGACTTCCGTCTTACGTACTACCGCCGAAGTATCCCGTGCGTCGTGCATTGTTGTAAAGTACAAAATACAAAGCACAAAGGCCCAGGACCTAACCTTAAGATCATGCTTCGTCTAGTGGAATGTGTGCCAAACTTCAGCGAGGGCCGAAATTCCGCGTCGGTCCAGCAGATTGCCGAGGCAATCGCCGCGGTCGAGACGGCCTGTGTCCTGGATAGGCACATCGACCCCGACCACAATCGTTCCGTAATCACGTTTGTCGCGGCGCCGGAACGCGTGGTTGAGGCGGCGTTTGCCGCAGTAGCGCGGGCGTCGGAGCTTATCGACATGCGCCGGCACCAGGGCGTGCATCCTCGCCTCGGTGCGACTGATGTTTTGCCGTTTGTTCCGATTCGCGGCGTCACGATCGACGACTGTGTCGCGCTTGCTCACGAAGCGGGAAGATTAATCGCCCGCGAGCTTTCGATTCCCGTTTACTATTACGAACGCGCGGCGTTGCGTATGGATCGCGTAAACCTGGAAGACGTGCGGCGTGGCGCGTTCGAGTTGTTGCGGGAGCAGATCGTAACCAATCCGGATCGAGCGCCTGACGCTGGACCAGCGCAGATACATGAATCGGCGGGTGCCATCGTTATCGGCGCGCGGCCGTTTTTGATCGCCTTCAACGTCTTGCTTCGCAGTGACGACATCGCGGTGGCCCGGCAGATCGCGCGCACGATCCGGGCGCGCAACGGCGGCTTGCCGTTTCTGAAGGCGCTCGGCTTTCGACTACAAACGCGCAATCTCGTGCAAGTATCGATGAACCTCGTGAACTATGAAGTCACAGGAATGGGCAACGCTTACGCCGCGATTCGACGCGAAGCTGACGCGCTCGGTGTGGAGATTGAGAGCACCGAGATCGTGGGGCTGGCGCCGCGAAATGCGCTCGATCGCGACGCCGAGTATTTTCGCAAGCTCGAGAATTTTTCTGAAGCGACGATACTCGAAAACCAGATCGAGAAATGTTATTCGCGCGCTTAAGATCCGTGTTTCAAGAGCCGAGTTCGATGATCTTTCTGCGCAGCCCCTTGTCCTTCTGCATCAGTCGCAAATAAGTTCTTTCTTCGGCGGCGGCCTTCGCGCGAATGAGCTGGTCAGAGAAAAGCGATAACACGGACTCAAGTTGTCCTTTCGACTTGAATCCGATGTTGCGGATCTGAAAACGGTCCCAATCGTGATTCTCAGTGCCTCGGATTTGAAAGATCATCGCGCCCTTAGCGAGTTCGCGCAGCGTCCGAGGCGGCGTTCGATAACCTTTGCGCATCGCGATCTTCTGTTCTTCTTTTTCAGTTAAAGCCAGCAGTTCGCGCCGCATCGGACGGAAGCCGAGTTTCCGATAAAACCAGAACGCGCCTGACTCGATTCCTTCCTCGTTCTCGTGACCGATCTGATACGGGTCGAGCGAGAACGCGGTCGCGCCCGTGAAGTGGTGCATCACGTTGAGCACACGCGCATATAGCCACGCGGTTTCGCCGTCGCGAAACGTGTAATACAAATTGAACCCGCTTTCCATGCGTTCAAAGAGCGTCAATCCTTCGAAGTAGCCGATCGGCACGCCGTTCTTGTAGATCGTCGCCGAATGAACTGCCCGCAGCGGCAGTCGCTGTTCCCGACGCAGGCCGCTCAGGAACAGCTCAACACCACGGCCCAACGCCGTGTGGTAAACGTGTTTCGGATCGCCGTGCGTGAAACCGTACAGCTCGCGATAACGGATCGTGGACGCGTCGCGCGCGCGATCGAGCGCGCGTTCGCCTTCACGCAACGACAGTTTGCGCAACCGCGTCGACGGCTGGACGATCTCATCGTCGAACTTGACGTCGCGACGCTGAATCAACGCGCGACGGTGATAGAACAACTGTCGTGCGGGAGCACGAAGGCCCGTGCGCGACGCGCGAAACGGCGGGTTCCATTGCACGTAGAGTTTTTGCGCGTCGTAGAGTTCGGCCTTTGCAGCATCGGTCGCGTCGAGCTCGTCAAAACGCTCGATCAACCACGCAAGCTCAGCTTGTCGACCGCGCGCCGCGCGTAACCACTCGCGATACGGAACGTGTGCTTCGACCGAAGCATCTTCCGCCAGCAACGGCATAAACCGCGGCCACGTCGCAGCCAGCCGGTTCTCGTCTTCAAACCATTCCCAGTAGATCGACGTCTGCGACGCATATCGCTGCATCAGCGAACGGACGATGTAGAAACTGAACGTGTCGGTGACGGCCGTCCCGGCGATGCCTGAGACTTCGGGATGTTCGAGTGACGATACGTCGACGTCGTGTTCGCGCAGCCACGCGACGCGCTCGGCGAAGCGATTCAACTCGCTCTCGGCCGCTCGCATGACCGTCGCATTGTGAGGATAGGCACGAACAAACAACAGCAACTCGTGATAACGAACCAGCGAGTCAACGTCCGTGAACTTTCGCCGCGACAACTTTTGCAGCACCGCCAGTATTTTCCTGGCTTCATTCGGCCCAAACGTGGTCTTCAGTTCATCGAGTTGATCGAGCATTTCGTGGGGTTGCGCTAAAGGTATGCGACTAGGCGCGCCGAATGAATCTGGCTGCGATCCAACCGAGTAGTATGAGCGCCGAGAGGATGATCCAATTGTAACGATCGCCGTAAGTGACGCCGGGATAGTGATGGCTGATCATGATGAACACCACGGGCACGGCCATGAACGTGTTCTGCTTCGACCGCAGCTTCGCCTGCGCCGAGAGACGCTCGTCAGGTTTGCGTCCTTCGTTGAGTGCCGCGATCATCCGCTTTTGCGCGGGCAGGATGTGCATCCAGACGTTTGCGGCCATGATGGTCCCAAACATCGCGCCGACGTGAAGATAAGCCGCCCGCGCGCTGAAGATCCTCGTCAGGC
This sequence comes from Pyrinomonadaceae bacterium, assembly GCA_035762365.1. Classification (GTDB taxonomy): domain Bacteria; phylum Acidobacteriota; class Blastocatellia; order Pyrinomonadales; family Pyrinomonadaceae; genus PSRF01. The sequence goes on from DASTOZ010000568.1 coordinate 5,403, forward strand.
CAAACGAAAGCGCGACGATGAGCACGTACGCCACTGCAGCGAATAGTTTCTCGTTACGGC